>NZ_JALKFS010000006.1 GCF_023051145.1 Williamsia sp. DF01-3 | reverse complement strand
CCGCACCGCCACACCACCTATTCCCGCACAACGGCGTGGGCGAGTGAGTGCGGCGGCGTTCGGAGTTTCGACCCAAGCCTTGGCCGACCGGATGCGAGGATGGCAATCATGCGGCTCACCGGCTTCGTTTTAGCGCTCATCGCGACATCGCTCATCGCTTCGTGTTCCTCGGACGACGGGACGACGTCCAGTTCGCCAACGTCCAACTCACCAACCTCAACGACCGCCGGACGTGGCGCAACCGTCGGCCAGATCGGAAAGCCCGCTGAACGCATAGACGGCGCATACAAAATCACACTCACAAGCGTCGTCGATCCAGGCGTGTGCGACACCGAAGACACAGCGACGCCGCCCAGTGACACCGGCGACCGCCTTGTGATCGCAACGTTCGTCTTCGAGACATCGGATATCCCACTCGAAGGCGCGTATTTGGCGACCACAGACTTCTATAGCGTCACCGATCAGACCGTCCGGACGACGCCGAATATCGAGGACCAGTATCAGTGCGAGGTCAATTCTGAAGGCCAGACGGCAACGAACAACCCCCTGCCGAACGCCCAGATACTCCGCACCGGAATCTTCCGTGTACCGATCAAAGCCCAACTGCTTGGATACCGCGATCCCGACACACGACAGGCGTTCGAGTGGGATATAGCGGGGATTCCCACAGCCCCGGCCCAGGAGACTACGGTTGCGCCACCGCCCGAGACAGCCCAACCGACCACCGCTACGCCGCCGCCAGAATACCCGGACCCAGCGCCAGAACCGGTGGTGATTCCTCCAGTCACGACCGTCGCACCGGACCCCGACAGTTGCATCGACGGGACAACCCGCTACCACGAAAATAGCGGAATCACCTACACCTGCAGGGACGGATCATGGCACGAAGGCCCGTACAACTAGTACGGGCACTCGAGGGGAAGCGGGCCATAGCTACCAGGCCATGACCGCGGTCCACCCCAGCTTCCCCGCGAGGCACGCACTCTGTCACCAACCAGTAGGCCAGATCGGGTGGGTCTCGCCGTGTCGTCGCACATCCGACAA
>NZ_JALKFS010000004.1 GCF_023051145.1 Williamsia sp. DF01-3 | reverse complement strand
GCCCAGCATCAGCAGGCGGGGTCGTCCCATCGGCCGGGGCGTAGCCCGGTCTCGCGGTCGCTGGGGTCACTCCACCGTTCGGCGCTTTCGGCGAGGCAGTCCCACCGTTCGCGTTCGGTTAACCCTGGTGCCCAGCTGGCCCAGCGGCGGCCGGGGAGCATCGGATTGAGGGCGCAGGGGTCGCGGCGGGCGGCGGCTTTGACGCACACCGATTCCACGGTGAGCTGCTGGTCGTAATCAACTCCGCCAATCTCGCGGACAGCCTCGGCGATGGCGTCGACCACCTCGGGGCGGGTCGCGGCAATGTTGGCTGCTGCCCACAGGATCCCGGTGAACGTGCGGGCCAGCTCGTCGGGAATGACAGCGGGAACGTAGGTGCTGGTCGTCGAGGTCATGGCGGGGTTCCTTTCGGTGGGGTGGGGTAGGTCAGCGGGTGTGCAGTGCCGGTGTGGGCGGTAGTGAAGTCGGTGATGGATAGGGCGCTAGTGATCGCGATGCCCAGGTCGTACGGGTTAGCGGGGCAGCGGTTCACCCAGGTACGACAGCCAGCGACCGGCTCGAGGGTGAGCATCGATGCTGAGCGGTGCAGGGTGTTGTAGGTCAGGGCCTCGGGGTCGATACCTTCAACGGCGAATGCTGCTGATAACCAGGTGTTTTCGTTCATGAGCTGGCGCACTGTGGTGCGGACTGCATCGTCGGTGAATGTGCGTTCGCCGTTGATCCCGTCGCACGAGTAGGAACGCACCTCGGGCAGCTCGGCCGGGTTAGTGCACACCAGGTGGTCGTCGAGCTGGTCGTAGCTGTCGGTCATCCCGTTGAATTGGGCGCCTTGAAACCCGAACCACTCGCCTTGGGCTTGGGTGTTGGTTGGGCCGTCGACCCAGGCGACCCGGAGCCATGCGCTGCCGGTGCCCCGTTCGCAACGGACCGAGAACTTCACGGTGGGCCAGGTGGCGCGCAGGTGCTTACGCAGCGCGGCGGCAGTTTCTTTCGTGGTGAACTTCGGCATGGTGACCCTCCCGGTCTTGGTGCGGCAGACGTGGTGTCCGCCAACTTTTTGCCCTTCTGGCAATGGAGATAAAGACCGGCATAGGAGGACAGAACACAAGACCGCGGGCGGAAAGTTTTCACGCGGAGCGCCAGCGGAGTGCGGGTGTGAAAAGTTTCCGAGCCCGAAGGGCCGCAGCCGGGGCCTTGTGTGGCGGACGACGCCGGTCATGATCGGAAGGCCAGAAGGGAAAACGAATCAGATCCCGGCCGAAGGCCGGTCCACTGCAGCGCCGTAGGCGGTTCCACATGGTTGCTCGCGTAGCGAGCGATGAACGCCGGCCACCTGGTCTGGCGGCTGACCTCAAAGACTGTTGGTCCCAGACGCATGTGGCTGTCTGGTGATTGTGCGGGAGCGGCGCGGGTTCGGGAGGGCTTGGTGTCGCGGCAGCACTGGGTGATACTTCTGGCATGGGACTTGGGTGGGCGGACTGGATTAGGTTTGTTTTGACACCCCTTGTTCTTGGTTTGATTGCGGCTATTGTTGCCACTAGGAACGCGAAGAAGACCCCCCACGAGCGTTTAAAGAATCTTGTTGATATTCACGACAAGATGCCCGACGGCTTGGATTCGAGCAACGTTGTCGAGGCTGCAATAGCTCGAGAGTTAGTGGATTTCGATCGCCGGGTGGCCGCGGATCAGAAAGGATTCTGGGCAGGGACAAAGGAGCGTGTCGCGCAGGTCAGTAGTGCCGGGGCCGTTCTATTGGTTACGACGGCTGTAGCTGTAGCAATCGTGGCCTTCGCGATTTTAATTGAGGTTTCCTGGCTCCCAGTAGCTGGAGCTATTCTGGGTAGTTTGTTTGGCGTCGGCGTATCTACAGGCATCTACTTCGCATCACGCGTTGAGCGAGAGTCGCTAACTTTGGATCGTGCCGCCGCGCATATAATTGCGACTTTCCCTCGGGTAGGTATTCAATTTCTGGCGTCCCGAGACGTTTTTTATCCGGAAGACGTGAAGAGCGGAATCCGCGATGCGGCAGAGCGGCTGGAAGCGATGGGCGTATTCACAAGCGACGGATCGGCAGGCTTTCGTGTTACACCGTTCGGAAAGAAAGCGATCGAGCTGAGCTTGAGTGAGGTAGACCGTCAATTTTTTGCAAACATGGCGGATGTGAAGGCTGAGATGGAAGCCCGCGAGAATGAGTCCGGGCCCGAACCGTCCGGGCAGTGATCTTTGTTGGTGCAGTGCGGCGTAGCCGCTCGGTTGATGTAGTCGAGGTTAGGAACGTTCACGGCTCGCCGGTCGACGCGCCGTGCATGAGGTTGCCTTCGGTGGTTGGTGCGGAGCGTTAGCGCAGTCACCGGCCATCGAAGGGTGAGGCAGCGCGGCGTAGCCGCTCCATTTGTGGCGGTGGTGCCGGCGGGTGGGCTTCCCGCCGGCACCACCGGGCCCGGTCAGGCGGCGGTGGTCTTGTCGGTTGGTTGTGGGTTGAGTTCTTCGGCGAGGGTGTGGACGGTGTCGAGGACTCGTTTTCCGGTGGCGGTGACCAGTTCGGTGTCTGCTTCGGCCCATTCGGCTATGTAGCCGATGCTGTAGGTGCTGGTGTCGAGTCCGAGGAGTCCGGCTAGGACGTAGGCGACTGATTCGGCTTCGACTTCGCGGATGCCTCGGTGCAGCTGGTGGCGGTCGGTGCCGGTGAGGTCGGCGTGGAGCAGGGCGTGGGCTGCTTCGTGGATCATCGTTTTGGCTGTTTGGGCGGGTTCTAGGGCGGTTTCGATGACGATCTGGCGGCTGCCGTCGCAGGTGGTGTAGCCGTTGGTGTGGCCGTCGAGCTCGCGGTGGGTGATGGTCCAGCCTCGGGCGGTCATCACGTTGTGGATTTGGGTGTAGATGCCGCCGGGGTCGGTGCCGGTGAGGCGTTGGGATGGGTGCTGTTCGATGTCTGCCCAGAGTTTCGCTTTGGGGTTGGCTTTGAGCATGCGCGGGGTGAGTTCGGTGTTGGGGTCGGTTTGCGACTCGTCGAACACGGACAGGATGGGGAATCGGGGTGCTCGGCGTTCGGTTTCTTCGCCGGTGTCGGGGTCGGTGTCGGTGATCTTTTTGGAGCTGTAGCCGAAGATGCGGATGGCTTTTTGTCCGGCGCGCACGTGGCGGCCGCGTTCGAGCCACTGGTTGTATCCGGCGACTGCGGTGGCCTCGGGGCATTGGGTGAGGATCAGGACAACGTTTTTGAAGCTGTAGGCGTGGAACGCTGCGGACTGTTCGAGAAATCGGGTCCATTGGTCGCTGTTGGTCAGGGCTTCGACCTTGTCGGCGATGGATGCGTGGAGCTGCTCGGCGAGTTCTTTGCGGGCTTGTGCTTTGTCTGCTGCGCTCACGCTGGCACGTCGGGTCATGGTGGCTCCCTCCACTCGGGCAGACCTGGTGTCCGCCAACTTTTTTGCCCTTCTGGCAATGGAGAGGTGGACCGGGCTGAGGACAGAACGGAGTGGCAGGTGATCGGACAGTTTTTCAGCGAGCGCAGCGAGTGCGGGTTGAAAAAGTGTTCGAGCCGCAGGCCGGGCGCAGCGCAGTCACCTGTTCGAAGTGGCGGACGAACCGGTCACACTCGGAAGGCCAGAAGGACAAAAACGTGACCGTGCCGAAGGCCGGTCACGTCACGCGGATCTCGGCCGCAGGCCGATCACCGTGCGCCGCCAGGCGCTCCGTTGAGGTGACCGCGCAGCGGGCATGGTGATGCTTGCGTCTAGGAACGCGGTAGCGACGGGTACGAAGTCGCCGGGCTCGACGTCGAAGCCCTCCCCGTGCGTGACGCAGTGGTGCAGCACGGCGGGCGGGCCAGAGCGGTGCCCAGGTCGGGGTGTGTTTCGGTCCACTCGTTCGCGACGTAGTCGGTCCACCACAGAACGAACGTGTCTCCGTCTGCGGAGACGGTGGCGTGCAGGTCGGGGAGGGTGAGCGTGGCAACGGCGTTCATGGGGGGGTCTCCTGGATCGGGGGTCTGTGGCGCAGCACATTTCGGGACGAGTGGGTTAGGTGACGGTGCGGCAATGGCGGCATTCCCATTGGCCGCTGATGCGGGTGCAGGTGCTTCGCTGCTCGCAGAGCCAGCACCGTTGGTTGGCTCGGGTGATGGTCTCGCCGGTCTGATCGGCGGCCGCTGCGGCGGCGGCCACGGTGAGCTGGGCGCGGTGGGCGGCGCGGACCTGGTGGTCGCGGTCGTGTTGCTCGGCCTCGGTCAGCGGCGGCCGGGTGCCGGCGCGCAGGTAGCCGGTGAACGCCCGCGTGCAGTCAGGACAGACGTCGCCTTGCTCGGCGATCGGGTTGGCGCAGCCGGGGAGCACGCACCGTGCGAACAGCTCTAGCTCGATGAAGCTGGGCATGGCGGGGCCTTTCAGTCGATGATGAGCGGCAGGCGGGCCACCGGGTCGGGGGGTGGCCCGCCCACCTAGATCAGTGATGGTGTGGTCTTCGCCGTCTGTGGTGTCGCGGCGTAGGTGCGCGGCCAGGAACGTCTCGGCAGCCTCCGGGTTTCCGGCGGCCCGCAACGCGGCGACGGTCGCTTCTGCTTCGAGGCAGGTGAGGGCACCGCCGATGTCGTCGGCCACGTCGAGGCCGCCGAAGATCTCGGCCCACACCGTCAGGGCGTCGGGTGCCTCGGCCGGGGTTCCGGCGTCGACGGCGCTCTGCCAAAACTCCACCGCCTCAGCGCTTTGAACGCTGTAGGACGGCAACCCGGTCCCGGCCCACGCGGCCTGGAGTTCGTGGTCGACCGATGTCACGAGGTCACCGCGCCATTCTCTGGCCGAACCGAGCGCGGCCAGCACCGCCGCGACGGCGAGCTGGGCGCGACGTGGGTTGATGCGATCGGCAATCTCGGCAATGTCCATGACTGGGGTCTCCCTCGGGTCGGTGCGGCAGACCTGGTGTCCACCCACTGTTTTGCCCTTCTGGCAAGGGAGAGGTGGACCGGCTCAGGAGGACAGAACACAAGACCGCGGGCGGAAAGTTTTCAGCGAGCGCAGCGAGTACGGGATGAAAAGTTTCCGAGCCCGCAGGGCCGCAGCCGCGGTCTTGTGTGGCGGACGACGCCGGTCACACTCGGACGGCCAGAAGGGCAAAACGAAAACCCGGCCGCCAGGCCGGGCACTGTAGCCGCAGGCGCTCCCGATCAGGTGACCGCGCAGCGG
>NZ_JALKFS010000003.1 GCF_023051145.1 Williamsia sp. DF01-3 | reverse complement strand
ACAAAACGACCAGCCCGGCCGCCAGGCCGGGTCACAGTACGCCGCAGGCGCTCAAATCAGGTGACCGCGCAGCGGGCATGAGAAAGGCCGGCCACCTGGATCAGGTGACCGGCCTTTGCGGTCGGGGGTGGCTCCACCGCGACTCCGCTGGGGGCCAGCTGTGCGGGAGCTGCGCTAAGTCGCGGAAGGACTCTCAATCGCGGTGTCAAGTTGCGCTGGCCGCTGAGGCACCCCGGTCGCCGACGTGCGGAACAGACGGCGTGAGTCTCTGCAACTGTTTGCCGCGCGGGCTCGATACCGAGGTCAGCGGTTCCGGATTAAGACTTTGAGCCCCGACAGCCCGTAGGGCAGCGCTGCTTCTAACGGATTGCTTGGTCGCGGATCTGCGCGATCGCGTCGTTGAATCCTTCGGGGGTTCCGCTAGAACCGGCGGTTTTGGCCACGTGCAGGTCCGCGATCGGCCGGCCGGTGACGAGCCGCGGGACGGCTTGGGCGAGCCGTCGCTGATAGTCGAGCGAGGTGGGGTTTGTTGCGTGGGGAGTCACTGTGACTGCGGTGATCACGTTGTCCGACAGGGTCAATGTCACCGTGATGTGGGACGGCTGGCTGCCGTACTCACCTGTGGCGGTGTAGACATCGTCGGCGTAGGCGACGGGCTGGCCACTTGGGCGCGTGGTCGTCTGTGGAGTGCGATCGTTCTCAGACGCTGTGCATCCGAGCAGAGCGAAAGTCGTCGCGAGCCCGGTGAGCGTGGTCGCTGAGGCTGTGCGCAGTGATTGACGCGGAGTGCGTTTAGGCATGGAGGCACCCATTCCGTGTCGTTGGCCAGGCTGCCGAGCGTCGTGTCAGCAGCTGCGCTGTGGGGACTGGAGTCTGCGCCTGCTGGCGGGATGACATCTCGACGACGAGTTTGTGACCGGCGATGCTGTCAGAGTTGTTGGTCAGCGGGGCGTAGCAGGACTTCGTGGATGGCGAGGTGCCGCGGTCGGGTGAGGACGAAGGTGATGACCTCTGCGATGTCTGAGGCGGTGACTGTGGCGGCATCGTAGGCCTGGGAGACTGCGGTTTTCGTCTCTTGGTGGGTGATGTGGGTGGGTAGCTCGGTGTCCACGATGCCGGGCTCGATGAGGGTGACGCGGACATTCGGAAGTAGTTCTTGACGCAGGGCTTCGGACCATCCGTTCAGGCCCCACTTGGTGGCGGCGTAGACGCCGTTACCGGCGCGGGCGGTGCGTCCGGCAACTGAGGAGATGTTGATGATGTCGCCGCCGCCGGTTCGGAGTTGGTCGAGGAATACTTCGGTCGTGGTGATTGCACCCATCAGGTTGACCTCGACCATGGCGCGGTAGTCGTCGCGTTGCTCGGAAGAGAAGGGGCCGAGCAGCATGATGCCAGCATTGTTGACCAGGACGTTGGCCCCGCCGAACTGGTGCTGGACCACGTCAGCGGCGGCGACCATTGATGCTCGATCGGTGACGTCTGCCGGGATCGCGATAGCGTTGTCGCCGAGTTCATCGGCCAGTGCATTGATGCGGTCACTCCGCCGGGCCAGGAGTGCGACTCGGTAGCCGCCGGTGACGAGTGCGCGGGCGGTGGCTTCGCCGATCCCGGACGAGGCTCCGGTGACGACGGCAACTGGTGCTGGAGGGTGTGTCATGGGGTGGTCCTTCGCAGTGGTAATACGGGTTGGGTGGGGTAAGGACAGTCAGAAGCCGCCCGCGGCACGGACCTGGTAGTGGCGTTCAAGCTGCGCGGTCTCGTCCTGGGTGAGGGTGATATCGACTGCGGCGGCAGCGTCATCGAGGTGATGGGTTTTGGTTGCTCCGACGATGGGAGCGGTGACGACGGGATTATGCAACACCCACGCCATGGCAACCTGCGCCATGGGAACACCTCGTGCCTCGGCGATGGATTGCACCGCCTCGATGACTGGTCGGTCACGATCGGTGTCGGCGAAGAAACTGTTGCCTACCGGGTCATCGGTGGACCGAGTGGTTTGCTGGCCAGCGGGTCGGGCAACGCGGCCTTTAGCCAGTGGGCTGTATGGGATGCTGCCGACGCCCTGGTCTTCTAAGAGGCCGAACATTTCCCGTTCTTCCTCGCGGTAGAGCAGCGAATACTGGTCCTGCATCGAGATGAAACGGGTCCATCCATGCAGGTCTGCGGTGTGTTGCAGTTTCGAGAACTGCCAGGCCCACATCGCTGAGGCGCCGATGTAGCGGACTTTGCCAGCTTTGATCACATCGTGGAGCGCTTCCATGGTCTCTTCCACCGAAGTGTCGGGGTCGAACCGGTGGATCTGATAGAGGTCGACGTAGTCGGTACCCAGGCGGGTCAGCGAGGCGTCGATCTGCTGCATGATCGCTTTGCGAGACAGTCCGCTCTCCCCGGGTCCGTCGCCGACCTTGATAAACACTTTGGTGGCCAGGACGATGTCGTCGCGTGTGGTGTAGCGGCGTATCGCCTCGCCCACAATGCGTTCGGAGTCACCGAACGAGTACACGTTGGCGGTGTCCCAGAAGTTGATTCCGAGTTCGAGTGCCTGTTTGAAGTAGGGCAGTGCGTCGTCCTGGGGCAGGGTCCACTGTTGGAACCCGGACGCCGGATCGCCGAAGCTCATGCAGCCCAGTGCAATCCGGCTGACCTTCAGGCCTGAGTTTCCCAGTCGTGCATAGTGCATGAGGGTGCCCTTTCATACTGTGGAGGTTCGCCTCGATCGATGAACACTGCCGGTAAGCGGTGTGGCCAGACCGACCAGGCCGGGGGATCGGTGGTGTGCAGCCACCAGGAAAGGTCAGGCTTCGGGGATGGCCATTCCGTAGTTGTCCAGGGTGATCGAGTCGGGTTCGGGTCCGCTGCGAACGTCGGTGTCAAGTGCGTCGACTGCGGCGAGTTCGTCAGGGCTGAGCTGGAAGTCGAAGACATTAAAGTTCTCGGCGATGCGAGTGCGTTTGGTCGACTTCGGGATCGCTGAACGGCCTTCCTGGATGTGCCAGCGCAACATGACCTGGGCAGGAGTCTTGCCGTGTCGTGCGCCGATGTCGATCAGCGTGGGGTCATCGAAACTGCGTTTGTCGCCGCCGGCGTAGGAGGTGATGCCACCGATGGGTGACCACGCCTGGGTGAGAATGTTGTGTTCATCGTGCAGGGCCTGCAACTGCTTCTGCTGGAAATACGGGTGTAGCTCGATCTGGTTGACCGCCGGGACCACCGTCGTCTCCGCCAGCAGACGCGTAAGGACCTCGGGCATGAAGTTGCTGACCCCGATGGCACGGACCTTGCCGTCGGCGAGGAGCTGTTCCAGTGCCCGGTATGCCTCGATGGTGAGATCGAAACGGCTGGTCAGCGGTTGATGCAGAATCAGCAGATCGAGCTGATCGACGCCCAGCTTGCCGGCGCTTTTAGCGAACCCGTGCAGGGTTGCGTCGTAGCCGTAGTCGCTGATCCAGATTTTCGTTTCGATGAACACCTCAGCGCGGTCCAGGCCCGAGCGGCGGATACCGTCGCCGACTTCTCGTTCGTTGCCGTAGGCGGCTGCGGTGTCGATGTGGCGGTAACCGAGGTCGAGGGCATCGGCCACCGCGGTCGTGGTCTCTTCCGGCGGGGTTTGGAACACGCCCAAACCGATTGCCGGTAGCTGAACTCCGTTGTTGAGGGTGATGATGTTTTCGGTCATGTCACCACGCTAGGCAGCGATGCGGGGTAGGTGAGAGTCACTGGTAGTAGCCCCCTGGGCCGCGGCGCACGCAGCGGCGGGGGCGAAAGCCAGTAACTCCCACGCCTGCACATCGAAGGGTTAGCGTCGACATATGAGCAGCAAGCGCGAGGACGTGCAACAATTCCTGACCGCGCTACGCGGGCGGATCACACCGGAACAGGCCGGCTTGACGGTCTTCGGGGGAGAACGGCGGGTCCCCGGTTTACGCCGCGAGGAAGTTGCCCAGCTCGCCGGAGTAAGTACCGCCTATTACACGCGGATGGAGCGCGGCGACCTCAGCGGCGTCTCCGACAGTGTGCTGTTCGCACTAGTACGCGCGCTACAGCTCGACGAAGCCGAGACAACCCACCTGTTCGACCTGGCCCGATCAGCCAGCGGTCCACGCCGCACGCCCCGCAGCAAGCCCCAGCCCCGCGTACCCGCCCCGGTCGCCCAACTCATCGACACCATGCGCGACGTTCCGACCCTCGCGATGACCGAACTGGGCGACCCGATCGCCTCCAACGAACTCGGACGAGCACTGTTCCCCGACCTCTTTCCCGCCGACGCGCCGCCGTTGAACCACACCCGCTACCTGTTTCTCGACGAGCGGTCCCGCACCTTCTACCCCGACTGGGAGACCAGCGCCCGCGGCGTGGTGTCCTCGCTACGCCTGCTCGCCGGACAGGACCCAACCAACCGCAACCTCACCGCTCTCATCGGCGAACTCGCCACTCGCAGTGGAGAATTCCGCACCTGGTGGGGCGGACACACCGTACGCATTCACGCAGCCGGCACCAAACGCATCAACCACCCCATCGTCGGGGAAATGACCATCGCCTACCAAAGACTCGCTTTGACCACCACACCTGACCTCAGCCTCACCACCTACCTACCCGAACCCGCAACACCCTCCATGGACGCCCTGAACCTCCTGCGTAGCTGGACCGCCCACCAACACCAGCCCACCAAACGCCACGGTGTCGACCACTAAGAGGCCACCGAGGTCCATGACCGGCGCGCGCACAGAAGTTGTCGTCGCAGTCCATACTGCCGGGCCGCTACAGACGCTTCTCATCCCCGGTCAGCAACTCGTGTGCCCGTACCTTGTGAGGTTTCCAATGTCGAGCGAAGGCATCACACGGATGGGAAAGGGCGACGCAGCCACAAGCGTGGGATCCCTAATGCATAACTCACGCTGCTGCTCGTACCGCCGATGTGGCACGCCCAGGCGTGAACTCGCGATCATCGCGGATCAACGCCCACGCGACGTCGACAAGTCGCCGCGCCAGACAGGTAATTGCCTGGTTGTGTTTGCGCCCTTCAGCACGTTTTCGGTGGTAGAACACCCACGACTCGCCTTTGGCGGCCAGGCTGGCGAACGCAGCCAGGTAAAACACCCACCGCAGCCGCCGGTTATAGCGCCTCGGCCGCCGCAGGTTGCCGCTCACACGTCCCGAGTCTTGAGGGATCGGCACTAATCCGGCATAGGAAGCCAGCCGGCCGCTGGAACCGAACGCCTCCAACCGGCCGCCGGTGGCAACGACAAACTCCGCACCGAGGGTGGGGCCAATTCCCGGAATCGACTCGATGCTTCGTGCCCACCGATGGCTGCGGAACCGGGTAACGATTGTTTTGTCGGCGTCTTTGATCTCGCGGTCCAGTTCGAGGAGCCTCCGAGCGCTGCGTTTGATCACCGCAGCGTGAGACGGGGTGAGGAACAAATTGCGTTGAAGATATGCAACTTTCGGCCCGAACTCGCGTTCGATTCTCTCTACCTCGTCAGGTGAGGCCAGTTCGCGTTGGAGTTCGGCTCGTACGTCCGCGAGTAGGCGTGGGGGCTCGTCTTCATCATCGAAGGGGAAGGGCTCCTCCTCGGTTTCGCCCCGGTTGATCGCCTCCTCAACCCTTTTGAGAGAACTCGGTCGGTAACTGTTCCAAGCTAGTCTGCTGTCGCATTCGCGCTTCAGGAGCAACTCAGCCGTGTTGTCGAGGAGCATCAAACTGATTCGCCAACGGGCCAGTCCTCCTTGGTGCAGTAGGCGGTTCGACTCGGATACCTGCACAACGAAACGCTCCACACGGTCCATCTCTCCACCCTTCACTAAGTACTGCGATGTGTCACCAGCAGATCGCTAACAGCGGCGGGGTGACTGAGGTCGATTTTCCGAATAGTCCCTCCCGCTGTGGGCGGTGCCGTATCTGTCTCACCGGGACTATCCCGTTAACGGTGTTTCGGCCGTTTTCATTAGTAGGTTTCTGATCCGGGCCAACGGTCCGCGAACGTGATCGCGAAGGCATTGAGAGCGGGTTTCCACCGTGTGATCCATCGTGCCTGACCTTTGCCGGTCGGGTCCAGTGAACGGGTCACCAGGTACAGGCATTTGAGCGCGGCTTGCTCGCTGGGGAAATGGCCGCGAGCTTTCACCGCACGCCGATAGCGAGCATTCAAGGATTCAATGGCGTTGGTAGAGCATATAACTCGCCGTATCTCGGTGTCGTAGTCGAGGAACGGGATGAACTCCTCCCACGCGTTGTCCCACAGCCGGATGATCGCCGGATACCGCGTGCCCCAGTGCTCGGCCAGATCATCGAACGCCGCTCGTGCCGCCGGCTCACTCGGCGCGGTGTAGATGGGTTTGAGGTCCCGTTTGATGGCGTCCCAGTGCTGACGGGCTGAGAGGCGAAAGGTGTTCCGGATCAAGTGGACGACACAGGTCTGAACCGTGGTGGCCGGCCACACATGCTCGACCACCTCCGGAAGACCCTTGAGGCCATCACAGACCAAGAAAAACACGTCCCTGGTGCCGCGGTTACGGATGTCGGTGAGCACCGACATCCAAAACTTGGCGCCCTCGCCTCCCGTGCCGGCCCACAACCCGAGAACGTCACGCCGCCCATCCAGGCTTACCCCGATAGCTGCATAGATCGGCCGATTGGCCACCTGACCGTCGCGGACTTTGACCACAATGGCGTCGATGAAGACTGCCGCATACACCTCATCGAGCGGACGTGCCGACCAGTCCTGCATCTCCTCGATCACCTTGTCGGTGATCCGCGAGATCGTCTCCTTCGAGACCGATGCACCGTAGATTTCAGCGAAGTGAGCGCTGATCTCCCCGGTCGTTAACCCCTTGGCGTACAACGACAACACCACTTCATCAACACCATTGAGCCGCCTCTGTCGTTTCTTCACGATCTGCGGTTCGAACGTCCCCTCGCGATCCCGGGGGACCTCGATCGGGACGTGGCCGGTGGTCTCGGTCAGGACCGTCTTTGACCGGGTCCCATTGCGAATGTTCGTCGTCGTCCGATCCGGCTGCGCCTCGTTCTTCCCGTGCCCGAGATGCTCGGTCATCTCCTCATTCAGCGCGGTCTCGAGGACCGTTTTCGTGAACTGCTTGAGCAGCCCATCCGGACCCGTCAACGACAGGCCCTGCTCCTTCGCTAAACGCACCAGCTCCGCTGCCGCCGCCTCCTCGGCCGACGGTGCTGTCGATTTCTTCTTGGTCACATCATCCAGTGTCGTCATCACGGCACCTTCCCCGCCGGGCATTCACCCAGCGTGTCGGGCCGAAACACCGATTACGAAACAGTCCCGTCTCACCGCGCAGCCGGGCTGCTAGTAGAGCGTTGGTTCTGGTGTGTAGGCGGTGCCGGTGTCTCGGACGTGGGTGGCTGCGGCGGCGAGTGCGGCGTGGTCGACGTTGCCGTGTTCGTCTTTGCTGGTGCAGGCGAGGAGGAGTGGGTTGTCGTCGATGCTGATGCTGAGGAATGGGATGGCGTGGGGTTCTTGGTCGACGAGGTCGGCGAGCGCAGCGAGTGCGGCGTCGCCGGCGGCGTGGTGGGCGTCGGTGTAGGTGGTTTCGGCGCCGGCGTCGAGGATGCCGTTGTCGAGGTGGGTGTTGGTGTGTGCGGTGATGCTCCAGCAGATCATTGGTGAGGTGTCCTTGTCGGTGAGTGGTTGTGGTGGTGACAAGGATGCCGCGCGGCCCCTCGGGCCGCGCGGCATATGTGGGTCCCCAGACCCGGTTGTGTGGATAGGTTCGGGTCTGGGGATAACCGGTGTTAGTGCTGGTCGGCGGGTGGGACGGGGCCGCTGGTGAGCCATCCGGTGCCGGTGATTTTGAACCGGTGTTGGGCTCGGGGTCGCCAGCTGGGTGCTTCGGAGTTGCGGGAGAACTCTTCGCCGTCGTCGAACGTTGCGATGGCGAGTTTGTGGGCTTTTTTCATGGTGGCGACCATGGTTTCGATGGCGGTGGTGTCCATCAGGGCCAGGGTGAGCGGGGCCATGGTCAGCCGGACGTAGGGGAACACTTTCTGGGTGGTGGGGTGGGTGAACTGTTCGCGGGATGCCGATCCGAGTGGGCCTCGGGTCCAGCGCAGGGTGGTCTGCATTTCGGGGTATCCGCCGGGCAGGATGCCGGGGAGCATCATGGATTTGGCCATGCCCATGCGTGCCTGGCGTGCGGTGGCGAACAGTCCTAGAACGAGCTGGGCTTGTTCGCAGCTCAGGAATTGCATGGTGACGCCGGGGAATTGGACCTGGACGGTGGCGACGCCGGTCCCGGCCGCGATGACGTCGACGCGGGCGCGTTGTTCGCCGCAGACGGTGACCGCGACGTTGGTGACCACGCCGTTGGTGCGGAGCGGTAGCGGGGTGTTGATGTGGTCGGGGCGGCTGCTGGCGATGCGGCGTGCTTCTTGGGCCTGTGCTCGTGCTTTCCCTGTGACCATGGCGGCGTCTCCCTCGGAATCGGTG
>NZ_JALKFS010000002.1 GCF_023051145.1 Williamsia sp. DF01-3 | reverse complement strand
ACCTGGTGTCCGCCAACTGCCCTTCTACGAAGAAGGAGAGAAGGAGAAGAAGGCGCTGGCGTGGAGAGGTGGACCGGGCTGAGGACAGAACGGAGTGGCAGGTGATCGGACAGTTTTTCAGCGAGCGCAGCGAGTGCGGGTTGAAAAAGTGTTCGAGCCGAAGGCCGGAGCGCAGCGCAGTCACCTGTTCGAAGTGGCGGACGAACCGGTCACACTCGGAAGGCCAGAAGGACAAAAACGTGACCGTGCCGAAGGCCGGTCACGTCACGCGGATCTCGGCCGCAGGCCGATCACCGCGCGCCGCCAGGCGCTCCGTTGAGGTGACCGCGCAGCGGGCATGGTGGTGCTTGCGTCCAGGAACGCGGTAGCGACGGGTACGAAGTCGCCGGGCTCGACGTCGAAGCCTTCCCCGTGCGTGACGCAGTGGTGCAGCACGGCGGGCCAGAGCGGTGCCCAGGTCGGGGTGTGTTTCGGTCCATTCGTTCGCGACGTAGTCGGTCCACCACAGAACGAACGTGTCTCCGTCTGGGGAAACGGTGGCGTGGACGTCGGAGAGGGTGAGCGTGGCAACGGCGTTCATGAGGGTTCTCCTGGATCGGGGGTCTGTGCCGCAGCACATTTCGGGACAGTGGGCTAGGTGACGGTGCGGCAGTGGCGGCATTCCCACTGCCCGCTGACGCGGGTGCAGGTGCGTCGCTGCTCGCAGAGCCAGCACCGTTGGTTGGCTCGGGTGATGGTGTCGCCGGTCTGATCGGCGGCCGCTGCGGCGGCGGCCACGGTGAGCTGGGCGCGGTGGGCGGCGCGGACCTGCTGGTCGCGGTCGTGTTGCTCGGCCTCGGTCAGCGGCGGGCGGGTGCCGGCGCGCAGGTAGCCGGTGAACGCCCGCGTGCAGTCCGCACAGACGTCGCCTTGCTCGGCGATCGGGTTAACGCAGCCGGGGAGCACGCACCGTGCGAACAGCTCTAGCTCGATGAAGCTGGGCATGGCGGGGCCTTTCAGTCGATGATGAGCGGTAGGCGGGCCACCGGGTCGGGGGGTGGCCCGCCCACCTATGTCAGTGGGTGTGTACTTCGCCGTCTGCGGTGTCGCGGCGTAGGTGCGCGGCCAGGAACGTCTCGGCAGCGGTCGGGCTTCCAGCCGCCCGCAACGCGGCCACGGTCGCTTCTGCTTCCAGGCAGGTGAGCGCACCGCCGATGTCGTCAGCCACGTCGAGTCCGCCGAAGATATCGGCCCACACCGCCAGGGCGTCGGGTGCCTCGGCCGGGGTTCCGGCGTCGACGGCGCTGCGCCAAAACTCCAGCGCCTCAGCGCTTTGGTCGCTATAGGGCGGCAGCCCGGTTCCGGCCCACGCGGGCTGTATCTCGTGGTTGATGGAGGACAGTTGGTCCCCGCGCCACTCTTCGGCGGATCCGAGCACGGCCAGGACCGATGCGACGGCGAGCTGGGCGCGGCGCGGGTTGATGTGATCGGCGATCTCGGCAATGTCCATGACTGGGGTCTCCCTCGGGTCGGTGCGGCAGACCTGGTGTCCACCCACTGTTTTGCCCTTCTGGCAAGGGAGAGGTGGACCGGCTCAGGAGGACAGAACACAAGACCGCGGGCGGAAAGTTTTCAGCGAGCGCAGCGAGTACGGGTGTGAAAAGTTTCCGAGCCCGCAGGGCCGCAGCCGCGGTCTTGTGTGGCGGACGACGCCGGTCACACTCGGACGGCCAGAAGGGACAAAACCAGACACACCGGCCGCCAGGCCGGGCACTGTAAGCCGCAGGCGCTTCCGATCAGGTGACCGCGCAGCGGGCATTCCCGCTCGCCGCGCGGACGTGATGAACGCACAAAGGCCCACCACCCGTTGGGTGGTGGGCCAGGCCGGCGGCGGCCGGGGTTAGGGGGCTACCTCGAGGCGCCAGTAACCGATCGTGCGGGGGAACAACTCGACCGTCTGGGTCTTGGTGGGGCTCAGGTAGGCCTGGGCGGTCGATATCGACCCGTCTGCCATCTCGACGTCGACGAGTCCAACTCGGTGGACCAGCTCGGCGTTGGTGACGGTCAGTGGTCCGTACTGAACTCCGTCGATGGTGGTGTAGACGTTCATGATTGGCCCTTTCGGTAGGTGGCGCTGACGCCTCGCAGTCGGGCTGGGCGGGGTGGCCTGTCAACCCCGAAGAGTCCCGGCAGCCGGAAGCCACTTTCACGCGAGCGCAGCGAGTGCGGGTGTGAAAGTGGTTGGAGCGCACGGGCGCAGCGCAGCGGAGAACGGGCGACACCGCCGGGGCGTGGGTTGACAGGTCGGGGTCCCCGGCCAGCCACCATGAGAAGGCGCGCGCCCCCTTGGTGACCCCAGCAGCGAAGCTCGGGCCGCCAGGTCCGACACGGACTGAGGGGGCGGGGGATGAGAAGCCTGGCCAACGACACAACCAGGGGAGATAGTGTCGGGACCGGGGGGAGTGGTCCCAGGACCGGGGGAATGGTCCGGTTGGCCAGGCTCTCGATGGGCACGTTAGCAGGACGAACTGACATTGCCCATCCCAGACACCAACGGGCCCGGAACGGGACAGGTTGTCTCACCTGCCCCGCTCCGATTGCCTTTAGCTGATGTCGATTTCGTCAGCTTTCATATCACCGGTGACCACTTTCTCGATGTCCGAGAGCGTGTATCCGAACGCTTCGGTGAGAAACCGCAGGTAGCGGGTGCGTGCATCACCGACGCTGCGCAGGTACTCGTGGCCACCGCGCCACGCGTCTTTGGGCAGGTTAGCCTCGTGCGCAGCGCACGTGATCGCCAACGCGATCAGCTGCGCCCGTTCGGCAGCTGCTCCGTCGAGCGCCTCAATGGGATCGACACCGCCGAGCAGCTCGGCGGCGATCTTCTTGGCGCCGGCGTCCTGGCGGGCCACGTTGTACAGATCAGCGTTGCGCCACACCGTGGTCGCCAGGAACGCTGCGACCACCGCAGCCTTGCCCTTGGGCAGGGTCTTGCGGGCGAAGGCCTCGGTGAGCTTGTCCCGGCGCACCTTCTGCGCGGCCACACCCAACTTGTTGAGCGTGATGACCTTGCGGCGTTCACGCTTCTCGGCCTCTTCACGTTCGCGCTCACGGTCGGCGCGCTCGCGGGCGATCCGGTCGGCGCGGTCCTGGGCGCTCTCGCCGTCGGCGTCCTGGGCGGCACCAGCGGCAGGGCTGGGGGCATCGCCGGGCAGGTGCACATCGGTCATCGTTGACCGGCTCCGTTGCCGGTTCTCGCTGGCTGTTTCCAGGCCATCGCGGGCCGGATCGTTGTGGTACCAGGTGACGCACGGGCTCCATTCCAGCTTCTCGGTGACCAGGCGGCAATCAACCATGCCGTCCGCCGCGACGGCGTCGAGGCCTTCGTCCTGCACGCTCCAATCGATCGTCGCCTCCTCGACTCGCTCACCGGCGGCGTTGAGGTAGATCTCTTCGTAGTCGGTCTCCACGAACGCCAGCACGTGTTCGGGGGTGAGGTCGTCGAGCTGCTCGTCGGTCACCTTCTCCCCGGTGTCGGCGTTGACCAGGCTGTAGAACTCGATCCAGGCGCTGCGGTGTTGGGGGCGTACGTCGCTGACGTGAAAGCCCTTGTCCCGCCAGTGCGTCAAACCTTCACGCAGGGCTGCGCGTTGGTCGGCGTTTTCGACCAGCTCGGCGTGCTTGTGTTCGAACCGGCCCTCGGTAGCGGCCTCCAAGAGTTCGGTGACGGCGTCGGTGTCGCCGTCTGCTTCGTATCCGGCGATGATCGCGCCCTGGTCCAAGGTGAGCAGGTCGTTGACCGCCGCCATGGCGTGTGCGGATCCGGCGATGGCCAGGGCCGCATCCACCGTCTTTTTGGGTGTGTTGGTGGTCTTGGCGATCTTGGTGCGCGACAGTCCCAGGTCGAGCAACTGCTGAAACGCCGTGGCGCGGTCGGTGTTGTTCAACTGGGTGCGTTGCTCGTTGGTTTGGAGCTGGTCGCTGATCCGCTCGATGGTCGCGGCGTCGTCGGCGGCCTCCGAACTGATGACGTAGACCGGGATGCTCGACAGTTCGGCCTCGCGGGCTGCGAGAGTGCGCAGCTGCCCGTCACGCACCCGCAACGTGCCATCGGCGTCGCGGGTGGCCAGGACCGGCAACAGCACGCCCCGGGCGGCGATCGAGGCCACGAATGCCTTGTCCAGGGTGGCGTCGGTGCGCACGTTGTCATCGATGATGACCTCGGCGGGGTGGGCGTGCACCAGCTCGCCGGTAGCGGCGGTCTCAGCGCTGGGGGTGAGGGTTGCGGTGTTGTTGTTTCCCATGGTGTTTTCTCCTATTGTGGGTGAGAAGCAACCGGGCCGAGTATCAGTCGGCCCGGCTGCTTTTCTTTATGGGCCAGAAGCGGTTTCGCTACCTGGGGTCTGTGGGTGCCTGGTCGATGGGATTGGTGTCGGCGTCGGCGAGCATGCAGGCGGCGATCACGCTCACGTTCGACAGTCGGGCAGCTTCGTCAAAATGTTTGGTGGCTTCGGTGTGCCAGGCCGCACGATGGTTCGGGTGAGTGGTTGATTCGCCCTGACGGATGTACATCGCGGCCTCGGCGGTTTCGCGGGCAATGGCCTCATCCAACGCGGTGGCCCACTCTTGGGCCTGGGCAATCATGGCCTCGTGGAAGCTGATTCCGCGTAGACCGGCGATCATGCGGACGGCAGCGAAGTTCGGTGCTGCGACGGTCAGGGCGTCGATTTCGGTGTGGAGCTGGTTGATTGACATGGTGTCCCTTCCGGTGGGGTTGTGGTGGTGGAGTTTTAGAGCTGGACGTGGTCGCAGTCGGTCTTTCCGTCTTTCGTGCCGCCGCAGAGGTGGTCTCCGCAGTCGCAGAGGTCGCGGCCGCCTGCGTAGTCGGTGGTGCCGAGGTCGAGGTTGACGCACTGGGCGTTGGGGTTCTCCATCCGCGGGCAGCTGTAGTCGCCGCAGCTACAGAACGGGCCTGCGTAGTAGTTGGTCGCGGCGTTGGGGTTTTCCTCGACCATCTGAAGCTCTTGCAGTTCGCTGATGGGGTGGCTGCTGGTGGTGGACATAACCGGGGTCCTCTCAGTGGATTCGAATAACGGTGGCGGCGGCCTGGTGTGCTTCGGGGCTGCCGATCGCGAGGTCGAGCAATGCGCTCTTGGTGGCCTCGTCGAGATCTGCGTAGGCCGGATCACCGGGCATTTTCGTTTGGTTGTAGACGTGCTCCATCGCAACGAACGGGTCATAGAACATGGCGTGCCTCCCTGGGTTGTCTTGTCCGCCAACTTTTTTGCCCTTCTGGCAAGGGAGATAAAGACCGGCATAGGAGGACAGAGCACAAGATGTGGGCGGAAAGTTTTTCAGGGAGCGCAGCGAGTGCGGGTTGAAAAAGTTTCCGAGCCGCCAGGCCGGAGCGCAGCGGAGCCAGATCTTGTGCGCCGGACGACGCCGGTCAAAATCGGACGGCCAGAAGGACAAAAGGGCTTTTCCGGCCGCCAGGCCGGTGTCACTGTGCGCCGAAGGCGCTCCGAGTAGGTGACCGCGCAGCGGGCATTCTTTCCTGCCGGCCGGTTACGTTGGGAGCATGAACAGTGCTGCAGAACTCGAGATAAGTCGGTTAGTCGATGGCAGCCGGCGGCCGCATGCGGCCGTCGATCTTGAGGTGCTGGTCTTTGGCCGGCGGGCAAGTAAGAAGGCCGGCCACCTCTGGGGAGTGTGGTGGCCGGCCGGGGAGGGCCTGGTCGTGAGGACGCTGGGCGCGATTGTGCGGGAGCTGCGCTAAGCCGCGGGAGGGCCCGGTGCTGCGGTAGCTCTAGGTATGTTGGTGACTCATCGGTCAACCCCGTCGATCAGGGTCTTGCTTCTCGGGATCGTTTTCGATCGCGTTGGCGCGGCGGGCGCGGCTGGCATCGAGGTGTTCATCAAGTTCGGGAGAGATAGGTTGTCCCCGCTGCTTGGCTTATTGGGCGTATTGATAGCTGAGGGTAAATGATTTCGGGCGCGAGGACACGCGCGATGACGTTAGTCCGTGTGGACACCGGCCGTAGTGTGGCGACTCACGCGAGTACGTCTACCCCTCGGTCCGTCCCATCTCCAAAGACAGTCCTAAAGCCTGCGCCACGGTCTCCAATGTGCCCATACGAACGTGCTGACCTGCCTCTATACGTGCGATCGTCGGACGGGAAACGTCTGCCTGTTTGGCTAGTCGACTCTGCGACCAGGTGCGGGCGTTCCTCGCCTCCCGAATACACTCACCGGGGTTGCTACCTGCGACGCGCTCGCTCATCTCGGCGACCTCTCCTGTCGGTCCGTCAACATAGGAGTGTATCAGCTGCTGATACACTCACAGCCGTGTAACTTTTGCTCCGCGAGGCTCCGTGATCTGTCGGCCTTGGCCGCTAACGTTGAAAGGCAGCGCTCGCCCTAGATGAACATGGGGCGGGCGGTATAAAGGAGGAGCCTGTGGGAGTTCGCTACATCGGTAGCAAAGCGCGTGTAGCGGACGCGATCCTCGACTTGGCTGGGGCCCCACAAGGCGGACGATTCGTCGATGCCTTCTGTGGAACTGGCTCCGTCGCCGCGGTTGGAGCATCCCGGGGCTGGCCTGTGACACTGAACGACACGTTGCCGTCTGCCGTCGCTATGAGCGTGGGCGCGACGGTTGGGCAAGGCAATGTGTCGTTTCCGGCCCTCAATGGCTACGCAGCCACCATCCGTGCACTCAACGCGGTCAGCGCGAACCCTGGTTTTCTTCATGCCGAGTACAGTCCGGCGTCGGGAGCCGCTGGTAAAGTTGAACGCCGCTATTTTACTGAGGAGAACGCGGCCCGCCTAGACGCTATGCGCGCTCAGATTCGATCTTGGTCAGGCGCAGGACTTTTGACGAAGGTCGAGGAGGAACTTCTGCTGGCCGATCTTCTTCGGGCCGCCAACAGAGTCGCTAATATCTCCGGCACTTACGGTTGCTTTTTGAAAAACTGGTCGGCGACTGCCCTTCGGCCGGTGGTGGTCCAGGAACGGGTTCTGCCGCAGCGAACTACAGACCTGCGCGCCGTTGTGGGTGACGTCACGTTGTTGCCCACGAACTCCGAGGACACTGTCTACTTCGATCCGCCATACACCAAGCGGCAGTACAGCGCGTATTACCACGTGTTGGAGACGATCCACGCGGGCGACTCTCCGGAAGTCGGTGGCGTGACCGGGCTTCGGCCGTGGAGAGACAAGGCGTCGGACTTTAGCTACAAGACTCGCGCTCTGGACGCACTAACGCGTCTAGTCCTAGGCACGACTGCACGACAAGTTTTGCTCAGTTACAGCAATGAGGGCCACGTCCCCCGGGAACAGCTGATCAATGCGTTAAGTGAGGCTGGAAAGGTGACGGTGCACGAGGTGAAGACTATAGGTCGCTACCGCCCGAACGCGCAGGCGTCAGCCAACGCCGCCGCCGTTAACGAGTACGTCATCGAGGTCCTGCCTATCCAGTTCGAACAGGCTAAGCGACGTCCTTCTCCCGCAGCGGCGCGCGCATGAAAAGCCTTGAGCAGCGTTTGCTTTTGGCTACTGAACATCTGCTGAACGCAGCCGCGGCAGAGGTGTTGCCCAATGGCAACCGCACCGCCGCGCGGCTCACCGTGCTGGAGGCTGTTTCCGCCGTATCCGGGGGCTGGAACCTCGACGGCTTCTGGGATCTGGTGGGCGTCGATTCGTCCCGTCTTGACGTAGATCCGACCCCCTGGGCTGACAAAATCCTCACTAGCATCGCCGGTACGGGTATCCCCACGGCATCGGCGCTGTCTGCGCTTAGCCGCGAGGTGCTCCCGCCGTCGCAGCAGCGCACAACAGGGGCCTATTACACGGACTGGCGCCTCGCCGAGCTACTCGCAGCCACCGCCGTGCCAGAGGTTACAGCTGATGGACCTTGGGTTGACACGGCGTGCGGCTCGGGAATGCTGCTTGCCGCAGCTGCCCAACAGGTTCCTGCAGGCGCCGCCCGGGATTCCCTGATACGCGACCGCCTGACCGGGGCGGACCTCTCAGCGAACGCCCTTCGTGGGGCCCTTCTTTCCGTCGCCAGCCTCACGGGTGAACTCGACGCCGTTAGCGGTTTCGCAAGCCGGTTGTTACTCCACGATAGCCTCCGAAGCGCCAGCACATGGGCCAAGATCGCGCCGACCGGCGCAGCCTTAGTTATAGGAAATCCGCCTTGGGAGAAGCTCCGGGTATCGCGCCATGAAGCGGCGAAAAGCGCTGGCGCCGTCCGTGCCTACGGTCAAAGCTTCGAACGCGACGACGATCTCGCGCCCGATCGGTCCCGGCTGGTTACGTATATCGAAGAAGTTGCCTCTGGGACGCGGCTTCAAGGCCGCGGCGAGCATGACCTCTACAAGCTCTTCCTTGAACTGGGAATGGGCGTCGCAAGCGAGGACGGTGTCCTGGCGTTGCTCCTGCCCGCGGGATTGATCAGGTCCCAGGGCACTGAGAGCTTGCGCCGCGAGCTCAACTCGATGGCACAAAGCTTGTCTATCTCCGTAATCGAAAACCGTGCCAAACACTTCGCAATCGACACCCGGTTCAAATTTCTCTCCGTCGTGGCCAAGATCGGCAAGGGGCGCAAGAAGGCCATCGAGTTGAAAGTTGCGGATCGGACCGGCACTCTGCCCGCGAAATCGGTCAAGCTCAGCCGAGCTCAGCTGGCAAAGGTCAGGCCAGACTGGACCATCCCCGAGGTTCGCACCGCACAAGAGTGGGAGCTGTACTCCCGCCTAGCGAACAATGCTGTCACCGTGGGAGATCCGAACGGCCCGTGGAGCCCGACTTACCGCCGTGAGATTGATATGACCCTAAACCGTAAGGATTTTCGTCGTAAACGTGGCAACGCAGCACTGCCGCTACTGGAAGGTCGGCATGTCAGCCAGTACCGGTGGCGGGCAAAAAGCTATCGATCCGGCGAGGGGAGATCTGCCATCTGGAACCCTGAACCATTGTCGGAGAACGCTCTTAGGGCGCAGTGGCACGTTTCCCTAGACGCCATCCATCCCGGGACGATACAACGCACATTACGATCACGCATCGGGTTCTGTGACATCACCGGCCAGACGAACGAGCGTTCGCTCCTAGCAGCTCGGATTCCAGACGGCGTTGTATGCGGGAACAAAGTCCCCACGATTTCATTTGAAGACGGTGCCGTTGACCGTGAGGATCTGTTTCTCGCGCTGGCCAACTCCTTGGTCGTCGATTGGATGCTGCGCCGCATAGTGACCACCACGGTCAACTTCTTCTTGCTCGATACGTTGTGCTTACCCCATATTGACGAAAACGCCGACGTAGGGCGCGAGCTAGTTGCCCTTGCTCGGCTGTTGACCGCAGCTGAAGGGGATCCCACTGTCGATGTTTGGCAGGTGGGGCAGTGGCGGGCACGTTCAGATGCTCTTGTTGCCGCGAGTTGGGGCTTGGACGTCGGCGACCTAGAGATCGTGCTCCGTGACTTTCCGCTATTGGACCGCGGTCAACCCCCGCTTGAGGGTGAAGCGCGATCCACGGTCACCGCCGACTGCGTGCTTGCTGAACTCGCGCGCATTTTGGCCGTTCCTCACCCAAGCCTGGACCGGGCACGCGGGGCGCGGATGGCCGGGGCGACTCCATACGTCCCCGCCGAATTCGCTGTGAAAGGTTTGGTATGAGTGTTCGCCCAGTTCTGTTTGTCTACAAGGAGGTCGTCGCCGGCGACCTCCGCAAGCTCGTCGCTGAGTCCAACGATTCGAAGACAGGCGGCGGCGCCCGCGACCTGCGTCTCCCGTGGAAAACGTTCCGCTCGATCATGCATCGTATTTTCACCGAGGACGGGGTGGGACGAGGAGGTAAGCAGATCCGCGTTGCGCGTGTGACGTATCTGGATAAGAACGAAGTCGCCCAGACGACTGAGCTCGAGTACTGGCCGCCAACGTCCTCTCGTCCAACTGAAGACCGCATCTCCAGGATCCACGCAAGCCCCGCACTTGGCGGCCAGCTCCCTAAAACGGATCAGGGCCGCGTCTTTGTGGTGTTCAGCAAATTCGACGACGGTACGGTCAGATGCGACTACGCATACGAAAGCGCACTGGGCGAGTGGGCAATTGAGGTCAGTAGCCAGATCGTCGCATGTATGGCCTCTGCCGCTGCCCGGGACGGGAACCGTACGGTCCAGGGCTATTACGATTTTGTTAAAGGAAGCGGCTACTGCCATGCCGATTGAGTCGAACATCAGCCCGGAAGCCCGGGCCGTTCTCAAGGCCCTAGCGGTGCGCAAGAATGTCATTATCGCAGGCCCTCCGGGGACCGGGAAGTCTCGCCTGCTCAACGAGGTTCGCGAGCTGTTCAAGTGGGACCAAGGCCAAACAGGCAGTGCCCCGACCGGACGTATTCCGATCCCAGCTTCATCCGGTCCTATCCCTGACTGGTTCCCGAGTCCGAGCCAAGACGTCAGCCGCGAAGTGTTCCAGACAGTCTTCGACCAAAACACTAAATACCGCGACTTTATGCGGGGACTTGTGCCGAAAATCGGACAGGCTGGCGCCTTCGAGGTGACGAGCGGAACGCTCCACAGGGCCGCGCTGAAGGCGGGCCACGACGGCAATGCAACACTAGTTCTGGTCGATGAGATTAACCGTGGCCCTGCCGTTGCTGCCTTCGGCAGCGCTCTGGTCGGGTTGGAGGCGGATAAGAGGCTTCCAACCGATCGAAAGCCCACCAGTACGACACAGTTCTTTGAAATCCTCGGCGACACCGGTAGCCACGAATCGTTCGCACTTCCTAACGACCTTTACATCCTCGCCGCCATGAATGAGGCTGACACTAGTGTGGAACCACTCGACGTCGCGTTCCTTCGCCGCTTCCACATCCACAGGCTTGAGCCCGACGAGTCCGTGCTCCGCGCTCACTTCGGGCTCGGTGCCGCAGTCCCGTTGACCGACATACCGAGCCGGGCGACGGACTACTACGAAGCCCTTGCACAGTCATTCCAAAGAATCAACGAGCAGATCCTGCTCGGACGCGGGCAAGCGTACCAACTCGGACACGGGGCGCTCATGCACGCGCCCGCCGATTTGGTGAACATCGGGGCGGCTCAGGAGTACGTAGCCACCGCATGGGCCACTCTCCGCGGTCACGTCGACGAGGTGTTCTATGGCAACACTCGCGCAATCTCCGACGTGCTCCGCGCCGAAAACACTAAGAGTCCCTACTCGTTGCGTGAATCCACGTTCGCGGGTCAGACAGTTCGGCGCATCACAGGGCCCCTCCGGCCAGACTCGGCGGAACTCTACAGGCTCTTAAGACTCATCGGCACCGAATGACCGCAGTCAAGCGGCTGGTTTTACAAGAGCTTGGGGAGAGACCTGGAACGACCCAGGAGATCGCGATGCACAGCGAGATCTCCGATGGAGACGTACTTGTGCAGCTCCAAGAGCTCAACGACCGCATCCGCTACCTCCTCGGATACGACGATGATCCCATCACGGTGTCAAACGCCGGCGCATGGAAAGCAGACGGCGTGGCTGGCCTGCTGCGGCTCAACTCGCGTGTGGAACTGGAGGTCGTGCCCAAGTTTCTCGATCCATCAACCAGCTCTTGGCGCGCAGACTTCTTCCTGCTGGCCGTCTTGGTCAAGACCGGCCACTTGCTCCTCCACGACGAGATCTCTGCGGGAACCCAAGAGCGCGGCGATCTCGGGACACTCATCGCTCGCTCGCTCCTGAAGTGGTGTGCCGAAAACGAGCGCCGGCCGATCCGCGGTTACCGTCGTGTTCGGAGGACGGAGTTCGCGATCGACGGGGAAGTGGACTGGCAGAGCATTTTCCTCCCGGACGCCGACGGTTTCGGAGTGACTCGCCTGGAGCTGACCCGGCAGAACCCCTTCAACGCCACGCTGGCTACTGGGGTAGAGATGTTGACCTCTGAGGTTGCGGATGGCGACACGCAGGCTCAATTGCAGCATCTAGGACGGAAGATCGGTCCACAGTCCAAGCCACCAGCCGCATTCGCGCCGTTGCCTCAGCGCCATCAGAATTGGCAGCAACCCTACGACTTAGCGAAACTGATTATCGAGGGCCTCGGAATTAACCTCGACGAAGGTGTGTTCACTGGTCCGGGCTTCGTTCTGTCAACTTGGTCGGCCTGGGAGGCTCTATGCGAGGAGCTAGTGCGCCGAGCGATGCCAGATCACCAAGTATTTGGCCAGAAGCGATGGGTGCTCGGCCACCGCGGAACGGATCCGGTGTACGTGAAGCCCGATATTTCGCCGATGTCCGGTAACACGGTGTCCTTCCTGCTCGACGCCAAATATAAGTCTCGGCACGATCGCTCGCTTCGGATAAGTTCGGGCGATCTCTACGAGTCATTGGCGTTTTTGCGCGCCACCAAGGCGAAGAAGATGTGTCTCTTGTACCCGGCGTTGCACTCTCCTGACCATTTGCCACTAGGGGAGTGGCAGCGTTTCGACGAGGTCGAGGTCGATGACCTCACTGTCGAAGGCTTTGAGGTCCAAATGCAGGGGCTCTCCCAGAGAGGCGGGTTTGACACGCTCATCACGGGTGCTCGCCTAGCGTTAGGATCGCGCACAGGCAATCCGCGCAGCTGAGACAGGAGGTCTGGCCCGCATCAGCAGGACGCAACTGGCCGGCCTCGCGCTCATGCGGCCGGTAGGTAGTTGGGGCTGAGCGAGTTCGTAGAACCATTCGGTGCCCGCGATGGGTGAAGGTTCGTGTACTGCCAACTGGAGCCGGGGTTGTCGATGTTCATCATGGGCCGGTGGTCGAAACGATCGAGACCAGTTGCATTCGTGTCACGGTCGCCGCGGTTACTGGCGAGGCGGCTGTCCACGGCGATCTGATGCCTCTCGCCTGGCCCGTGGTCAACCGCCACAGTCCCAGAACGTCACCAGGCCAGCCTTCCCCACAAGCCACTCGAGGCAAACCCGGGCGACAAGGAGCTGTCAGCCATTCGATGGGTTGGGGGTCTCCCAGACGCGCGCGTACATCTCAGACACCAACGGCCACACCCTATTCAGACCGTCCTCGACGGAGTCTACGGTGGCAGCGAGGTGGCCGAGAAGGACGAACTCGTGGGGGATCACACGGCCTGCTGAGTCTTGACGCCCAAGCGGATCTGGAAAGCGCAGCGCGACTTGGCCGTTTTGGCGGCGCCACGCGGTCGGCGCGTCTCGAAGATCTCCGAAAGCGCGTTCGTAGTCCGCGAGCGGATCGCTGAGTCCGGCATCCAGAAGAAACCGAAAGCCCCAGGTGCGACCACGAGTGGCCCAAATCACGCTATCGGGGTACGTGGCATTCACTTTGGGTTCCTGATCACTTTGTCGATGACTCCCTGCTCGAGGTCCCGCTTGAACTGCGTCAGTGTCGCTCTCAGGTAGTCGTGCTGCGCTCGGGCCTGCTCGTTCATCTTCTTAAGTTCCGGCCCTGCCAACTGGACTGCTTTTGCCAGGATTGGCACCGCCATGGCGGCGACCTTGCCTCCCCTGTCTACCTTTGCCATCCTGGCCAGAAACTTATCGACCGGTGCGAATTTCCCTCCGGCTAGGCCAGCTGCCAGCAACTCGGCACCGTCGGCGAGCGAGTCGAGCACCTTGCGGGGGATGTCAAACCTCTCGTGCCACTGCACCCGGCGTTCCAGCGGGAGAAGAGACGCCACCGGAAGGACGAGATCGAGACCAACGCGTTGCGTGAGGTCGATGTCGAGCGTCTGCGGACCGTTGGACTTGAGTTCGAACTTGGCAGATGAGAGCAGCATGAAGTCTTCCCCGATAGACAGAGCAGCAGGAGTCTCGATGAATCCGGCAACGGTCGATCGAAGGCGTTCGACGTCCTCTGCTGCCTTGAGGATGACCAGATCACGAAATGTGTCGACGTCCCAGTCTGGAAACAGATCAGCTTTCGACAAGGCTAAGATCCACACCCGGGGGAACTCGATGATGGGCCCGTCCTTCAACAGGTCGTCCTTGAGTCGCAGAAGCCCTTGACGGAAGTTCGCCATCAGAGACGCAAGATACCGCTCTTCTTCGCCGCGGTAATCAAGCAGCTTCTGCCCGTCTACCAGCAAAAGTGCGACGTCGGACCGAAGCAGAGAACGGAAGTTGTCGGTTCGCCGGTTGTGTTCTTCCGAGCTACTGGGCTCAGCTTCGAACCATTCGCCCGGATAGTCGTGCCACGCGAGCCGGAGGACATCGAAGGGCCTCTTCTTGGCTGCGTCGTTGTCTCCCCCTTTAAGTTTGACCGAGAAATAGTAGGTCGTGGCCTTGAAACGGGTTTGCATCGGCGCAGTCGATCGGTCCCGCATGCCGAGGTAATTCTGGTAGAGCCGCACCCCCTGGCCGGTGTCATCAGCTACGAGATCCCAGAGATCGTTCTTGTACGACCCCTCCTGGGTCGGGCCGAAGAACGACGAAACCAGAACAGTCTTGCCCGACCCGCTCTCGCCGAAGACGGCAATGTGCTGCTCTCGAACTCTTGGGTACTTGGCCATGCCAGGACGCTATAACACGACCTGCGGCGCGTTACTAGTTGACTAGTACCGAGAGACAACCCACACCGACATCCGACGAAGTGTCGTCTCTCCACGAGTTGTCGACCTTCCGTCTGGCGCAGGGTCACTCATTGTTACCGGCGGCCTCCAGGTCGCAGGCGGCGAGGCGCTGACGCCATGGGCTTTCCCAGATCAATCTCGCCGGCGAGGTCGACCGCATCGGCGGCTTCTTCACGCCGCCTTGTCACAAATGATCGAGTCAGTCGTCGATGAATGAAAACGGGAGAGCCGCGGCTCGCCTCGCGGACGAGCAGCCATCCGCGCTCTAGCGCTCGCAAGCGATGGTCAGCGGACACGCTCGCAGAAGGCACGAGGCGCTCACACCAGCACGTTGTCAAGATTACTTGACATAAGGTATCTTATCGGCACACGAAATATATTGCATATCAATAGGTTTCGCGGGCTGGCGACGTAATCGCACTGCGCACTCACTTTGCTGTCGAGATCCCTGGGTCAGCCCGGGGATCTGCATAGGCGCTCGTCCCATATCCCGCGAGAACTAGGTCGTCGATGGAGCGAGTGGCGATTTTGCTGGCCGGTTGTACGTAGTGGTGTCGTCCATGCAGTCGATGAAGGCGTTGACAGCCGGGTTCGTGGTCGTGGAGCACCACACGAGGTAGAGGTCGACTGTCGGGATGGGGTCGATCAGTTTGACCGCGACGGGTGCGGCTGGGCCAGCTGCCATGCCGGTTGCGGCTGCTGCCCGGGAGATCGAGGTGAAGGCCACGTACGGTTTCATGGCGGTTCAGCACCACAGACCCATGACACCACAGCTGGCCGACAACCAGCCTCACCAGCACGTTGTCAAGTTTACTTCTAGCCCAGTGGGAGGTAGTGCACGGGTGACCCATCAGCACCAGTTCACGAACGTCCGCCTGGCCAGCGCCGTGTCAAGTTTACTTGACATAATCATTGTGATCGGCGTGATTTGTTGTGCTGCAATGCGTCAAGTCCTTGTCAGGTTTCGGATTCACGATGAGTGGTCTGGACACCGAATCCCTGCATCGATCGTGTGAACTCGAGCGGCTCGCTGTCGACGAACGTATCTGGGGTGAAGGACTTGTCCGTCATTACGCCCCAGGCGCGGCGACGTTGCATGGCGAGGTTGCCGGCATCGTAGAGTGGGAAGACGGCCGCTTCGCGGTACGCCTTGGCGAGTGGAAATCGCTGGTCGAGGGCGTTGACGCCGACGATGCGCATGCAGTCGTAGACCACGCTCTGCATGAGGTCACCGCAGAACGTCTTGTTCATCCCGCCCAGGGCGTGGCCCTGGCCGGCGTGTTTGTCCATGTAGTGTGCGGCTTTCCAGCTGAAGTAGCGGCCGGCCTCGATGCGGCCGGCGATCTCGGTGAGCAGGTTTCCGACGGCCTGGTGGTTGATGATCGGGGAGGTGCCGCCGCCGGTGTAGGTTTTGGCCCATTTCAACGCGAAGTCGTAGGCGCTGCGGGCGACCCCGACCGCTGCGATGCTCGCGATCGGGGAGGACCAGGTGAAGTTGCGGTTGATGAGCAGGTCCCCCTCGCCGCGGGCCAGGATGTTCTGCTCGGGGACAGCGACATCGCGAAAAGTCATGGTGACGTTCTGACACGTGCGGTGGGCCATCTTATCGATGACCTCGTAGTCAATTCCGGGAGTGCCGCGTTCGACGATGAAGACGCTCAAGCCGCCGGCGCCTCCTTTTGTCCGGTCGGTGCGTGCGACGCAGACGTTGATGTCGGCTCCGTGCAGATCCCAACCGCCTGAGTTGCATGGCCAGTGCTTCTCGCCGTTGAGAGTGTAGTCGCCCGTTGCGGTCTGGTCGGCCAGGAGTTGGATCCCGGCCGTCGGGTTGGGGTGATCGAAGTTGGCGGTACCACCGCGTTCGCTGACCACCCAGCCGGCGAGGAATGATCCGTCGGTGTCCGAAGTGGCTCTGCCGAGCCATTTCTCGCGTTGTTCGTCGCTACCGAGCCACAGGATCGGCATCAGCGCCAGTCCGTTCACCAGCAGGATCGTGGGAAATCCGGGGTCCACAGCGCACAGTTCTTCGATGGCGACGAGGAAGTCGACGTTCGACGCGCCGCCGCCACCGTATTCACGGGGCAGGAACATGGTGGTGAAACCGAGTTCGGCCGCCACCTCGTACACCGGCCGCATCGCGGCGAAGGCCTCTTGCGGATCACTAAGGGCGTCAGCATATTCGGCGACCGGACGCAGTACGTCTGTGGCGAACTCGCGTGCCTGATACTTGAGCTTCTTCTGTTGTTCCGAGAGATCGAAGTCAATGGGCATGTCGTCCCTCCGGACCGTCAGCTGGTGGGTCGACCCAAGGTCATGCTCAACGCGCCGCGCAGGCCGTGATCGTTGGCGGCGATCTCTTCGAGGGTCGAGGCGTCGAGAACCTCGAAATACGCGTCCAGCGCTCTACTGAAGACGTCACGGGCACCACAGACACCTGCAATCCGGCAGTACCGAACCGGCCCGAGGCACTCGACCACGGCGAAGTCCGTCTCCATGGTCCGCATGATCTCGCCCACGGTGATCTCGGACGGATCGCGGACGAGGTGCACGCCACCGGCTCGGCCACGGACTGTCTCGACCAGGCCTGCGCCGGCAAGTCGTTGGACGACCTTGTCCAGATGGTTACGCGAAATCTTATGCGCAGCAGCGATGTCACCGACCGAACCCCGGCGACCGGGCGCCACTCGCAAGTAGAGCAGCACACGCAGTGCGTAGTCGGCGTGAGTCGTGTGCTTCATGCCCGCTGTGCCTCCATTGCCGCCCGCCAGCCGAATATTACCTTCGCGAAACCGTCCCGTCTTACTGAGCGGCACGTGAGCCGGGGCCAGCCGGTGAGATGGGTCCCTACCGGCTGGCCCCAACTGTGTGGGGCATCAGCCAGCGATGGTGCCGATACTCTCGTGTTCTTTGCCGAAGCGTACGTACTCGTCTTCCATGATCGCGCGCGGGTTGAAGGCGGGGTCTGCGATGATGCCGTGGACGCGGCGACGCTGCATACCCATGTTCCCGCCGTCGTAGATGGGGAGAACGGCTGCTTCGCGCAGGAGCTTGCCGAAGCCGTTCTTGGTCTCCAGGCTGTTGACGCCGACGATCTGCATGCACTTGTAGACGCAGTCAAACATGAGCTCGGTGACCTGAATCTTGTTCATGGCGCCAACTAATTCTGCATGCTGGTCGTGCTTGTCCAGGTAGTCAGCTGCGCGCCAGGAGAAGTACCGGGCCATCTCGATCTTGGATGCCACGTCCCCGAGGACGTAGCCAACGTTCTGGAAACCGATGATCGGTTGCAATCCGCCCGCGGTGTTGTTCTTGGCCCAGTCCAGTGCCATCTCGTAGGCAGCGCGTGCCATTCCGACGGCGGCGATCGCCGCGACCGGGCCTGACCAGGCGAAGTTGCGGTTGATGACCAGGTCGCCGTTGCCTACGGCGCCAGGCAGCAGGTTCGCGGCCGGGATTCGGGCGTCTTCGAAAACGATCTCGGCATTGGAGGCCAATCGATGCCCGATCTTGTCGAGATGCTTGAAGGTGACGCCGGGAGTGTCGCGCTCGAGGATCAGCGCGGACAGACCCTCGGTGCCGCCCTTGTCTGAGTCGGTGCGGACGATCAGTGTGCCGGCATTCACGCCGCGCTCGTCCCAGCCCGCCGATGAGGGCCAGTACTTGCGACCGTTGACGATGTAGTCGTCGCCGTCGCGCACGGCAGTCAGGCCGACACCGGCGGGCCGCGGCAGCTGGATGTCGAAGTTCGCTGTCCCGGCAGGATTCCCGGGCGGTTCGCTGGCGGTCCAGCCACCCAGGTACTCGCCGGTGGGGTCGGACGTCGCCGCGGTGAGGAACTTCTCCTTCTGCTCATCGCTGCCGTACCACGCCACGGGCATCAGTCCGAGCCCGTTGCACAGGACCGTACAGGCAAATCCGGGATCCACAACGCAAATCTCCTCGGCCGCGATCACCAGATCGACGCAGGACACACCGCCGCCGCCATACTGCATGGGGAGCATGCACATGGCGATACCGGCATGGTAGGACTCGATGTAGGCGGGCTTGGTCATCTGAAACCCGATGAGCGGGTTGGGTTCTGCGTCCGCCTCGGCGATCACCGGTGCGAGAACGTTCTCGGAGAACTCGCGCACCTCGTGTTGCAACTTTCGTTGTTCGGTGGACATTGTGAAATTGATGCTCATGTCTAACTCCATGTTTTAGTAGAGATCGGCCATCCGACCACCGACGGGCCCCGTTGCTCCTGCGATGATCTGAGCCAGATTCGCAAATCGGTATTTCCGATACCGGTTTGGTTTGGTTACTGCCGCATTGCAGCAGGTTGCGACGTGCTCACACAGAAAATGCCTCCCCAGAGAGGACAGGCGCTGCCATGCTTCGTCAACCGTCCTCGGATGAAGACCCGACGCCCGCGCGCCGACTCTGCGGCCCCGCACCCTCCCGCCAGTGACTTGTCAAGTTTACTTGACATAATATCTATTATTGGTTGCACGCCAACGACTTTCGTTGGATCTAGCTCGCGGCGGCTCGGATCATCTCGACGGCGTCGACCATGCCGTATCGCCGCTCTAGTACTTCGAGTACATGCTCGAGTGTTTCAGGAGGATTGGTGCGTCGGCCAATCATCGTCCGCAGCGCGCGGACCGCAGCGTCGGGCGACACCGCTACCGTGTCAGCAACGAACACAGGTGGTTTGATCACCTGAATCTGAGCGGGCACTCTCCCTTGGGGAGGTCTGAGATGTTGTTGGAAACGATCGCCTCTGCACCACCGATGACAGCTGCTGCCACGAGGTGCTCATCGTCTGGATCCGGGAGGCTAAATGACCCGTCGAGCACCTCCCAGCCAACGACGCAGGCATCGTCGAACGCAGCTGCCATCTGCTCTACGAGGTGCGCTGCTCGTGCCGCGGCGCGTTCCGGATCGGCGCCTCGGTCAACGAGTTTGCGCGCCTCGTGGAACTCGAGTTCTTCAAGGATGGCGTCCGACCATAGGGGGCGATATAGGTTCTCGGCTGCGAGTGAGAGCAGGACGTCTCGTTGCAGGCTCGGCCACAGTACGCAGGTGTCGAGAACGGCTACGAACATGGGTTTATTGTGTCAGCCAGCTTTTTTCGCTGTCTTGCGACGGGCTGCGACTGCTTTACGGGCCTCGCGCAGCTGCCGTCGGATCACCTCTGGGTCATCCTCGACGTCGATAGGCACCGACGTCACCGCAATTGCGTCGTATTGCCGTGTCCGACGGGCATCTCGGTAGGCAAGCACGTCGTCAAGCAGCAGCCGATGCCGATTGCCAACCCGCTCGGCGGCGATCTGGTCGTCGTTGATCAACCGGACGATAGTAGGCCGACTCACGCCGAGCAGGTCGGCGGCCTGCTGCGTCGTGAGGGTCATGCTCTGCGGCGCCACGGTGACAGCTCGGCCTTGAGACATTGCCTCAACTACCCGCTTGAGGACCTGATGAAGGTTCTCCGGCAGCTCGATTCGATCGTGCTCGTCGACCCCGACCAGGGCGTATGCAGGCTGGGCAGTAGTCCCCGCTGACCGTTCATGGGCTTGCAAGAAACTCAACACCGGCGCCAGCTGGTCAGCATGCTCGGGCAGGAACGTCTCAGATGTGAGCGCCTGGGTTTGTGTTGCCATGCCGAACCACCTCACTATACGAACAGAACGAAAGACCTTTCGATACGTTCGAATATGCCAGATCGTGTCGGAAAAGTCCACCCCGGCCACTGGAGGATGGCCCGCCGCGCACGATGGTCACCGCTCGTCGAGGTGCCGGTCGAGTGCTGCTTCCCAAAGGTCGATCTCGTAGGCACTAAATAGATGCAAGGTGTCTTCGGTCAGGATGTAGCCGACGTCTTTGCTGGCGAGGACTTTGGCCTTGACGACCGGGTCGTCCACGCCGTCGGCAAGTCGATCGAGCATCGCGTCGAACGCATCCGCAGATAGCGGGGTAGGCACGGCGGCATCTGGGTCGGCCAGGAGCGGATCGCTCGGTCCGGGTTTGCGGCCGAAGCGGTCCACGAAGTCGCGCCGCAGGGCTTCGAGGGCGCCGGCCATCTCCGCGGCCTGGGGATGCTCCGCAGACATTGCCAGGGTGACATGGCCTGACGATGGGTCGACGTCTCGCTGGACATAGTGCGGATCGCCGTGGCGCTCGAGGACCAGCCGTGCGTGTTCTTCGCGTCGACGTTCGTCGGCGGCGAGCCGTGCTTTGCGGGCGCGGTTCTTGTCGGCTCGGGATCTACTCACGGACATAATGTTATCAACAGTGGTATGCGAATATGCCACTCTTACAGGACTTTCCGGCTTCTACCTTACATAAGGTCTCTTATGGGCGTTACCTGTTGCGGCACTTTACGTTTCGTCACCAGTAACGGAACAGACCGTGAACTCGACAGCGACAGTCCTGGCCCGCGGACCATTCACCGACATTGTGGACGTTGCGCGCCAAACGCCGCCGTGGAAGTCCCGATTTCCACAAGTCAGCGAGTGGGCGTTAACCGAACCATAGTTCGCCGGCGGTATCGGTACCGACCGCTCGAGCTACCGACGGGGGAGCGCTTGCAGCAGCCGATCGATCTGGCCGGCACGGTGGGTAATCATGTCTGGGTCGGCAATGCTGTCTGAGCCCACCACGAATTGGTCGGTGAACTTGCAGATCAATGCACGCCAGTCAGGGTTCACGTCGCCGCCGTCAACAATGGCGTCAAGAATGATCCAGGACAGCTCAACGGTCAGATTGCGGTGCCGGGACAGGAGGGCCTCGACCAGGTCAATCTGGTCATCGGGATGCACTCGACGCGATACGCCAGCATGGCACCACACGATGCGGGTAGCCCGGTGTTTGCGAATGGCGTTCTCGAACGGCTCGATGTACTCGTGTTCTGAGGGACGCCCGGCCGAACTGGAGTCGTGATGTACCGAGATGGGAACCCGTTTGTCAGCACAGAAACTGAGCACATTGTCCATTGCGGGATGGTCCGCGACGGGGGTTTCGCCTCGGGTCAGGTTCGTCAGATCGTCGTGGCGCAGCAATACCTCACCGACGCCGGCCCAGCGGTCAGACCTGCTCCATACGGCTTCGAGATGCTCGATAGCCAGGCGGTCTGTCGGGTCGAAACCGCAGATCAAGGGCGCCACCTGAAGATCGCTGGCTTCATCGAACACAGCGAGAGCATCGAGCACGAGGACATCGGTCAACGAATGGTAGTGACACGGCGCGTTGTCATCGAGGTAGTAACTAGGTTTGAGAGGCTCGGCGGTAGACCACTTCTTCTTCACCGGCAGACCGAAGACCACAGCACGTTCCGCGCCGCCGTCGCGCAGTGATCGAACCAAACCGTCACAGTCCGCCGGGCGCTGCAGAAAATCGACAATATGAACGTGTGTATCGGTCCACTTCATGCGCCCATTCTTACCGCACCCAAGCTGGCCACAAGCGGACCAACAGCCAGACTTGAGCACATCGCTGACGGCCGGCACGACACGGCCATCACGCCACAGACGCCGAAGGCCCCGATCTGCCTCGATCTGCCTCGACGAGGAGCGAACGCCCGGCCCTAGGCCGTGTCAATTCTGTTGACGACGAATAGGCATCGTGAGTCAAATCTGCTGAGGTGCAGCCCGTTCGTCGCATATCGGTATACCTACCTGTGGATACGGTTGTTGGGCGGTGTCGTCCGGTTCGGACTCGTGGTGGTGTCCAGGCCGGTGTCGACAGGGGACGGGTCGAGCGCGGGTACCGCGATGCACGACACGGGGTTGTGAGCGTCGGGTTGGCGGTGGCCGGTGGGGTTGTCACACCTAGGGGACTGAATACTCGGGTGCGTTCTTGCGACCAGGCTGTAGGCGATCCGCCGTGGGTCACCCAACATTCGTATGATGATGGTGGCTAGAGGCTGCGGCTCGGACAGTGTGGTGCGCGGTTGGTGTTCCACCCATTTCTTTCGCGGAAGAGAGTCTCAAGCGTGCTCGAAAACCCCACCAGTTCCAGCGTGACCATCACCACGACTCACCGCGAGGATCTGGTGATTGTGACCGTGGCCGGCAGTATTGATTTGCTGACCGCGCAACAGCTGACCGACGCCATCACCATCATCGCCGCCGGTGACCCGGCTGGGCTGATCATCGACCTCACCGACGTAGAGTTCCTCGCCAGCGCTGGCATGTCCATTCTTTTGGCAGCGAAACAAGCCGTTGGCCCCACCGGCAGGTTCGCTGTCGTCGCCGGCGGCGCCACCCACACCCCCTTGCAGGTAGGTGGGCTTGGCGAGTTCATTCTGATCTGCTCCACCCTCGCCGACGCCATCGACGCGCTGAGCTGAAAAGGGAACCGTCGCTGTGCCCACCGCCCGTCCCGGTTACGTGGACACACTGAAACCCGTTGAGCGGCAAACAATTAGTGGGCATCGTTGTAGGCCCGAGTGATCGCCACGGGGATACGGCCACGCTCAGCGATGTCGTAACCCTGCCTTCGCGCCCAGACACGCACCCCACCATCAGCAGGTGGTGGGGTGTCGGGGCGGGGGTGGTGTTTGGGTGCGGTCGAGCGGGCACGGCCACCGATCCGCGTGGACTTGGCCAACACCGTCGCTAGCGATACCTGTCCGGCTTCGATCTTTTCCAGGTTCGCGGTGCTGGTATCGAGGTGATAGTCCACCCCGAGCCACGACCACCGCACCGTGTGCACCTCGTCTAGATCGAGGGGGTGTCATCGAGATCGTCGATGTATTCGATCGCATATCGTGGCGCCATAACGCCCTACGGTAACCACACCACCGTAAAAGTCATTGGTTGAGCACAGGCGAAGCCACCACCCTGTTCCGAACGCGGGGGCGTCGAGAAGCCTGTGGCCCCGTCGGCGGTAGCCGGGCGAGTCAGGCGAGTAGTTGCATGCGCCGTCACACCGCGGATAAGGGCGGGGGTAGTGCACTAGAGGGCGGGTTGTTGAGATACTGGAGTCATGAGCGCCAACCACCGGCCCCCGGCCGCCGAGACCACCGTGTCGGCTGGAACCCGGGTACAGGTCAATCCCGCCAGCGGCGGCGGAGCCGGGGTCGTGGTCGAAGACTTTGGGCCACTACCAGCCGACGGCGTCGCACAGCTAGATCGCGACACCACGATCCGGCCACGGCGCTACGCGATCGCCCTCGACGACGGCACCCTCATCTTCCTCGACGCCCACGAGTTCACCACCCCATAAACAAATCCCACCGGACCTGCAGCCAGCCAGGGGTGGAGCGAGTGCGCCTGCCGCTGCTTAGCTGTGCAGGTTATCGATGTCCACACGTGCGCGGTAAGGTCGTCGTAGTACTCCACGGCAGTCTTTTTCGCCATAGTCGACCACGATAACCGCTCCGCCTTGACCGGTCAGGCTGGTGGAGATCTGCGTTCAAGACGACATCGGTAGTTACGTTGAACTGTTGAGGCGACGGTGACGAACGATGAAGCTGGACCGATCGCCGCGGTGGGGCGAACTACACATTGAGACATGTAGAAGGGTGACGGCCGACGAGATGGTCCGAGAATGAAGTCATTCGAGCGAACAATAGGTGTAGCGGTGGTCGTTACCACTGTTGTCGCTTTCGTTCCGCTCCTCGTTTACGACAGTCTCACCGACCCCTCGTGGTGGCGATGGCTGTGGGCCGGGGCTTTGATAGTAGCGGTGGCAACCCTTGCCCGATACCTGTGGCGGACACGGCGCCGAACTCCACCGTCCGTCAATAACCCAGACCGAAGGTGGCCCACGAAGGTCGGACGATTGACGTGCCGGTCTCGTCGTTCAAGATCTACACGACTTCAAGCGACGGAAATTAGTGATCGCTCGTGTACTTTGAGGAAGTCGTAATCAACAGGTGAGGGTGGTCCGGTGAGTTCTGAGGTCGGTGTTTCGGAACGGTTGGCGCAGATCGCCCGCCAGTTGCGCGTTGCCGGCGAGGACCAGACCTCGGCGATGCAACGAATCGCCCAAGCCGCCGTCGAGGCCATCGAGGGCGCCGAGTATGCGAGCGTGACACTGGTGTCAGCGCGTGGACTGCTCACCACCCCGGTCGCGGTGGGTGATCTGGCCCGCCAGTGCGACAGTGTGCAGCAGCAGCTAGGGCAGGGGCCGTGCCTTGACGCCGCGGCGGGCACCGAGACAGCGGTCTGGGTCGATGACATGGCCACTGAGACCCGATGGCCCGAGTTTGCCCACGCCGCCGCCAGTCTCGGTATCGCAGCGATGGTCTGTTTCACCCTGTTCGTCAGCGAGGACGGCAGCTTCGGCGCGTTGAACGTCCACAGCACCACCCCTAATTCGTTCGATGCACAGGCCCGATCCCTGGGGGAACTGTTCGCCGCCCACGCCGCCGTGGAAATGGCATCGGTCTACGAAAACGACCAAATCCGAACAGCATTGACCACCCGCGACACCATCGGTCAAGCCAAAGGCATGCTCATACAGCGCTACGCGATCGACGACTCCCAAGCCTTTCAGCTGTTGGCCCGTATGTCGCAAGAACGCAACATCAAACTCGCCGTCATCGCTCAATATGTCATCGACGCCGGCCCCGGCGCCTGACCTCGAATCACACGCCGACATCAACACCTATCGGTGCGGCCTCGGCCGGACAGGCACCGAACTAAGGGGCTTGAACGGCCCTCCTACCAGCGGTTGTCATGTTTACTTGACAGAAGGTATCTTCCCGGCGGGTTTGCAGCAGTTTGAACGGCGTTAGTAAACCCGACCTAGAACCCGGTGACGTCTATGTAAATGATGAGCGGGATACACAGGAGGCTGACCGCGACAAAGCCGATCATGAAGCTGACGATTAACCAGCGTAGTGGTTTCCACCGCCAGAAGAGTATTGCGCCGAGGCTGTAGACGACCAGGGATGGGATCGCCCACGCGAGCCAGTAGGTGATGGTCGGTCCAGGAATGTTGGGCGGTGGATCGTTGATCGGCACCGATGCCAACTCGGGAACGTTCAGTATGTCGCGTAGACCGTTCATCGACCAGGCAACCGCCAACACTGCGATGCATATCCCTGACAGCAAACCCACCGCCAGCTGAGCGCTAAAAGCAAGCTCACGCCGGAGCTGACCGTTGTCGGCGTCCACATCGGCATCTACGTCAGTGTCATGATCGCGGCTGCTGCTCATACTTCAGGTCTCGGAGTCGCGCACGGTTTCAGCCCCACCGATCCATGACACCACAGCACATCTGCGAACGACCCACCAGCGCCTTGTCAAGTTTACTTGACATAATATCTATTATCGGCACGCTAAATATATTGCATATCAATAGGTTTCGCGGACTGTCGACATAATGCACTGCGCACTCACGTTGCCGTCGAGAACTCTGGGTCAACGATGGACAAACCGTGAAGGGTGAGTTCACCATCAACTGATGACCCTGATGGCTGGCACGACCTTGTATGTCAGCGGGCCCGGCGACTCGAGACCAAACAACTCGGGAACATTCGCCGGGTCAGCTGGCGTTCCGCCGACGCCAGGATGCTCCGGCGGATGGAACGAAGCCAACCACGTGATGTCGTTACACGCGTCTACAACGATTACCTCGCCGCCGTCAACCCATCGCTCACAGTAAAACCTTCCGGCGCTAATTCTGCATCCTGGGAGCGGCCCATCTCCCACATGAACCGGCAGCTTCCCCGCGGGGGACATCGAGATCTCGTTCGCCAGATCGCAGCCTGGATAATCTCGCCAATCTATAGCTACCAGATCGATCGATACCACCTCCGATCACGCAAGCCTCGATAGACGCACAGCTGCACGTTCAGACTGACGTAATCATTGTTATCGGCGTAATCAATTGTGGCACAATCCATTTCGTCACCAGTGACGAAACACTACTCCTGTTGCAGGGGGTGATGTGGGGAGCTGCCTTCACCGGCCGCGATCAATCTGATGCCGGTGCTGTCAGCGCGAGGACGGCGCAGTTCACCGATGCTGTGTTGTGGTCAGCTCTGTCCGGCTGCGCGATGCAAAGCGCGGTCCTCAATCCAGCTGCGGAGCTTGCCAAGCTCCGCGTGGATTTGATCGACAGTGACACTTCCCTGCAAGTATCGGTCGACCAGACGAGGTCGATCTTTGTTCAGGCGGCCGAACCACACCCGCATGTCCATCTGGGCCGCCGTAATGCCCGCACCAACCAGAGTCAACACGTCACGGGCTACCAGCTTGTAATGCAACTTCACCCAAGCGATGATCTGGTCATCATCGAGCGGTACCGAGGACACTGTCTTCATTTCGTGCCACTGCTGTGCCCGCGCAATTGCGCTGTCGATATCACCACGGCGGTACGAATCTGGTGGTTCATTATCCGTCGGGTCATACGGTGCAACCCACAAATCAAGGACCGCTTGAGTGATCGGATCCAGGTCAGGGTTGCCGATACGCTGATCGTCGTATTTGCGCTGCTCCTCGGCGAACAGACTCTCAAGCGTGACCTCACTACGTGGCCGCTGTTCCGCTAGTCGGAACGCGTCCTCGAGCGACTTCACCTTCGGCGTGTGAGGTCGCCGTCTATGGTCGGGCGTGCGCATGATCTCACCCTTCGTCGGTGGTCACAGAGTACAGCGCGCTACCGACACACAGCTGCACCCCAAAATCAATCGGCGCGTGGAGACGCAGGAAACTCTTTGGTCTAAGTTCGATCGAACCACCCGAATCTTCTGCGCCCGTTGACGAATATGAGTGTCGAGGATTGTTGAAGGGGGTGCGCATGTGGGTCGCTATTGGCACCGAAGCTTGCGGGCGTATCGAACCACTAGCAGCTGACGCGCGGTCAGCCCGGCGGTTCACAAGGAGTCGAAATTGGTGTGGTTCCCTCAGGGGCAGCCCTAGCCGAGTTACGTGGTAGTCGCGGGAGCCACCAGTTCCATTGTCCGAGTAGCCGCATAAGGGCGGGTACGAGGATGAGTCTGACCAGCAGCGCGTCGATGGCTACGGCGATGGCGAGGGCGAAGCCGATCTGTTTGAGTTCGAGCATGTTTGCGGTGATGAAGCTGCCGAAGACGACGACCATGATGGCTGCGGCTGCGGTGATGGGTCGGGCGGTGTGAGCGAGACCTGCTGCCACGGCGTGTTGGTTGTCGCCGGTGGCGGCCCAGTATTCGCGCATCCGGCCGATGAGGAATACCTCGTAGTCCATCGACAGACCGAATAGGACGGCGAATACCAGTGTCGGTAGGTAGGTTTGGATGAATCCTGGGCTGCTGAAGTCGAGCAGCGATTCACCGATGCCCCACTGGAACACCACGACGGTGATACCGAGTGCCGCTCCCGTGGCCAGCAAGTTCATCAGTATCGCTTTAAGTGGCAGTGCGATGCTGCGGAAAGCAACGATCAGAAAGACGAAGGACACGGTCAGCACCAGGCCGATGACTATTGGCAGTTTGGCGGTCATCTCGTTGTCGAGGTCGACGAACTCGGCGGTGCTGCCACCGATCAGGATGTCCGAGTCTGCCCCGACTTGTTGTGCGCTGCTTCGCAAGTCGGTGATGAGGTCGGTAGCTGCAGTGGAATCGAATGGCACCGACAGGATCAGCGAGGTCGCCAGTCGGCCATCACTGATGGTGGAAGGTCCGAGGGCAGCCACCCGCGGATCCGCTTGTGCTTGGTCGAGGTACCGCGCGACGGCGTTGTGGCCGGCGTCGGTGAGTGGCCCGCCGGAGGTGTCGGTGGCTACGAGTTCCACTGGGGACAGTGCGCCGGGAGGAAAGTGCGTGGTGAGGGTGGCTGCGGCTCGCCCCGATGGGGTTTCGGACAGTGAGGCTGTACCCATGTCCAGCCCGTAGCGAATGCCTGTCAGCGGGAGCGCCGCAAGTAGCAGGATCGCTACGGCGATGCTGCCGTAGAGCGCCGGTCGTTTCATGATTCGGTAGGCCCACTGGCCCCACCGTGTCCGGGCGGCGTCGGCCAGGTCCGCTGATAGTTCGGCGGGTTGCCATCGGCGTGGCGTTTGCCCGCAGTTGATTCTGGGGCCGAGCACGGCCAACAATGCAGGCAGCAGGCATAAGCCGACGACGAGCATGGCGGTGACTGCCGTAGCGACGCCGATGGCAATTCCACGGAAGATGGGGGCTGGGATGACGACCAGCGAGGCCAGGGAAATCATCACGATCACCCCCGACGACAGGATCGTGCGGCCAGTGGTTGCCAGGGTGCGGGCGACGGCGGCGTCGATCTTGTCTTGGTCGGAGCGGTCAACAATTGCGCCGGCGTTGAGTTCTTCGCGGTATCGGCTGACGATGAACATGGCGTAGTCGATACCTACTCCGATGCCGATCATCGTGGCCACCGACATCGTCAGCGAGTCAAAGTCGGTCACCGCGGTGAGGACAAACAACGTGCCGGCCGTGAGCAATAATCCCACCAGCGCCGCCACAACCGGCACCACCGCGGCAGTCACCGCACCCAGTGCAATGACCAGCAGAATCAAAGCCACTGGGATACCGATCATTTCTGCCCGTTGCGCGTCGCTGTTCTGGATCTCGGTTGCGTCGTTTTGGATTAATGAGTAGCCGGTGACTGCAACCTTGATCTGTGCGGTCTCAAAGCGTGACAGCTCATGTTGGAGGGTGCGTGCCACCATGGCCCGGTCGGCCATGTCACCGTCGATACCGACCAGCCCGACAGCTACACCACGGTCATTCGGCGACACCATCTGTTCCCCACCGACGTCGTAGGGACTAGTCACCTCGCGCGCACCCTCCACCGAGCGAGCTGCCGCGACCGCCTGGTCGACAACCTGACGGAACTCAGGGCTATCCACAGACACGCCGGCACCGTCGTAGACGATGACATCCTGCTCGGCTCCCAACTGAGGAAAATGCTGCGCCAAGACCGCGTCGACGTGTTCGGACTCAGACCCGGCAATCCCGAAATCCATTGCCGTCAAGCGCCGCTCCAATGGCGCAAACGCCATGGCGCAGACCACGATGATCAACGCCCAGCTCACCAGGACCGGCCACCGCCGCCGGCTCACCCATCTGCCCCACCGAGACAACACCGAGCCAGGGGCTAGACCGATGCGTGGCCGCGTCGCCACTGTGACTTTCACCATATTCGGACGATAACATCGAATATCAACGATGAATAGACCTTTTGAAGATCGGTGACAACGGCTATCATCGTCGCATGGCGATTAAAAGTGAGGGGTGTGTGCCGGCTACAGGAGGCGCGGACTCAAGTGTCGATGCAGCAGTTGCGCTGTTCCATAGTCTCTCGGACGCAACACGTTTGGCTATCGTGCGGCAACTGGCCGGCGGGGAGGCCCGGGTGGCTGACTTGGTGGCCGAGCTCGGTTTGGCGCAGTCGACGGTGTCAGCGCACGTGGGGTGTTTACGTGATTGCGGCCTCGTACAGGGCCGGCCGCAGGGCCGTCAGGTGTTCTATTCACTCTCGCGCCCTGAACTGATGGATCTGCTGGCGTCAGCGGAAACCTTGCTGGCAGCAACGGGTAATGCGGTCACGTTGTGCCCGAATTACGGTATTGCATCTGGGGTGGTCGGCGATGAGTGATGCGTGCGGCTGCGGCCATGACGAAGCCCCCGATGACGATGGAGCAGAAGCCGACCTCGCGCGGTGGTGGCAGGTCGTAGAGATCAGAGCTGCGATCGTTGCCGGGGCACTGCTCGTGGCAGCTTTGATCAGCAGCGTGGCCGAGGGACCGCAGTATGTGGAGCTGGGACTGCAAGTAGGTGCGCTGGTCATCGCCGGCTATACCTTTGTGCCTTCAACACTGCGCCGACTAGCCCGAGGCAAGATCGGGGTCGGCACCTTGATGACCATCGCCGCGGTCGGGGCGGTCGTGCTCGGGGAAGTCGGCGAGGCGGCCATGCTCGCTTTTCTGTTCGCGATCAGCGAAGGACTCGAGGAATACGCCGTTACCAGGACCCGCCGCGGCTTGCGGGCACTGCTCTCGCTGGTGCCTGACACCGCCACCGTGCGACGCGGTGGCCGTGAACTTGTCGTGTCCCCCACCGACCTCGTGGTCGGCGACACCATGATCGTCAAACCCGGTGAACGCCTTGCCACGGACGGCACGATCAGTTCCGGGCACACTGCGCTCGACACCTCGGCGATCACCGGTGAGTCGGTTCCAACCGAAGCGGGACCCGGTAGCGAGGTCTACGCCGGTTTCATCAATGGCACCGGCGTCCTGGAAGTGACGGTCACTGCTGCTGCACGCGACAATTCTCTGGCCAAGATTGTGCGGATCGTCGAGGCCGAACAGTCCCGCAAAGGCCAGGCCCAGCGGTTGGCCGACAAGATCGCCCGCCCGTTGGTTCCCTCAGTGATGATCGCTGCCGGTGTCATCGCCGGGGTTGGCAGTGCGCTCGGAGACCCGCGAGTGTGGGTTGAACGGGCCCTGGTGGTGCTGGTCGCTGCCTCGCCGTGCGCGCTGGCAATCGCCATACCAGTGACCGTGGTCGCCGCGATCGGGGCCGCCTCCAAACTCGGTGTCTTGATCAAGGGGGCGCCGCCCTCGAGGCGCTCGGCCGAATCCGTACCGTTGCGCTCGACAAAACCGGCACCCTGACCCGCAATCAACCCTCAGTCGTCGAGATCGCAACCACCGGTGGTGCCTCACGCGCCGAGGTACTTACCGTCGCTGCGGCGCTCGAAGCGCGCAGTGAACATCCCCTCGCCCGGGCGATTTTGGCCGCCGCTGACCCGGTCACTCCCGCCGACGACGTCGACGCGGTCACCGGCGCCGGCCTCGTCGGATCTGTCGAGGGCCACCCTGTTCGGCTGGGACGGCCCGGCTGGATCGAGGCTGGCGCCTTGACCGATGACATCGATCGCATGCAACGAGCAGGTGCCACCGCCGTACTCATCGAACGCGACGGCACCGTCATCGGCGCCATTGCCGTGCGCGATGAACTTCGGCCCGAAGCACCCACCGTGGTTGCTGGTCTACGCCGCGATGGCTACTCGGTGGCCATGCTCACCGGCGACAACGCGCGCACCGCCGCCGCGCTGGCCGAACAAGCCGGCATTGAGAACGTGCACGCCGATCTACGGCCAGAGGACAAAGCCCGCATCATCAACACGCTGCGCGCCCACCAACCCACCGCCATGGTGGGCGACGGCGTCAACGACGCCCCCGCTCTGGCCACCGCCGATTTGGGCATCGCCATGGGCGCCATGGGCACCGACGTCGCGATCGAAACCGCAGACGTCGCACTGATGGGCGAGGATCTACGTCATCTGCCTTCAGCTCTTACCCACGCCCGCCGATCACGCACCATCATGCTGCAAAATGTGGGCCTCTCCCTGGCCATCATCACCGTCCTGATGCCCCTGGCCCTGTTCGGTGTCCTAGGCCTTGCCGCGGTTGTCCTCGTTCATGAAATCGCCGAGATCGTCGTCATCGGCAACGGGGTGCGCGCGGGACGCACCACACGTCTGCACCTGCCCGACAACTCGACGACCACCGACCGCCCACTAGCAAAGACCACACAATGAACATTGACGACAACGCCGCCGACCACGATCAGTCGATCGTCACCGCATCAGCACAACGGCGGCGAGTCCTGGTCGCGGTCACTGCCACCTTGGCCGCCGTCGCACTCATCCTCGATCCCATCGCCCGCAACACCCTGTCCGACGGCCGAACCGTTGACCTCGGGTTGCTCCAACTCGACCTCGCCTACAACACCGGGGTCGCTTTCAGCCTCGGCAACCAGCTGCCCACCGCGGTGATCCTCGCCCTCACCAGCCTCATCACCCTCGGCTTTGCCATCTATGCCTGGCGCACCGCATCTGAGCAACGAACGCTGCAGACCGTCAGCTTCGCCGCCATTGTCGCTGGCGCCGCCGCCAACGTCATCGACCGTCTCCTCGACGGCAAAGTCACCGACTACTTCCATACCGGGTGGTGGCCCACCTTCAACCTCGCCGACACTTACATCACCTGCGGCGTAGTCGTCCTGGTCCTCACTGTTCTGTTCGAACCCGGCGCTACCCGCATGTCCGAGAACAACAACTAAATCGCTACTGGCCCACCACCTGGAGGGTCAGTGCGCCGCACCAGTGTTGTTCTGGCGGCGAATGAATTCGGCCATACCCGGAACGGTGAATGCCACAACTCCGCGTTCAGGCGCCCAGATCAGGCCTTTTTTGATACAGGCGTCGCGGTGCGGTGCCACCGACTGCATGGAGCTGCCCAGCGCTGTGGCGATCGCAGACGACCGCGGTTGATCGGTGCCGCTCACCGCCATGGCGTGTAAATACCGCCGTTCGGTCTCGGTCGCACGAAGCCACCGCGAGCTATAAAACCCGGCATCAAGAGAGGCGTGGCCGGTGCTCACCGCATCTTCGGCTTCAAGCAGCCTGAACGGTGATTCTGTTGCCGCACGCCACAATTCGTAGCCAAAGACTTGCAGGAAATACGGGTAGCCGGCACTGGCAGTGACCACATAATCAGCGGCCTCGTCGGAAACGGCCTGACCCAGCCGAGAAATCGGTGCGACGATGGCCGCCCGCGCCTCATCGTTGGACACAGGTCCGATGGTGCGGTAGTCAAATTGGCGTTCGGCGTAGGACCGTGCATCAGCTAGCACCTGGGGGAGGTTCGGAAGTCCCGCACCGACCACGAAGAACGGCCAGCCCCGTTGCGCGGCACGGTGCTGGGTTGCTAGCAACACTTGTAGCAGCGGCGCCTCGAGCTCCTGCATCTCGTCGACGAACAACCCGAATGCGTTGCCCTCCTTGCGGAGTTCATCGCACAACTCTTCGACGAGATCTTCGAACTCGACTCCCAATGATGCCTGCGACGGTGGTGCGGCTTTCGACACACTGACCCCGGTGCCGAATGCAGTCGCCGACACCGAAAACTCCTCGGTCATCGCCCGAAGCCGATCTGCAATTGCCCGTGCGAACTTGCGGCGCCTAAGCGCCCGGGTGACGTCTTTAGAAATCCGCCTACGCAGCGCTTCGGCGCCTTCCTGACTCGTCTGCGCTTCGACCTCCACAACGACCCAATCGTTGCGCCGCGCTTGGTCAGCCATGGTCGCCAGCAACGTGGTCTTGCCGACTCCCCGCAGTCCTTGCAACATCAGCCCCCGGTCATAGTGGCGTTGCTTGGCCCGGGCGACCAGCAGATCGAAACGCTCCAACTCCCGGGCACGACCCACCAGCTCAGGCGGACGAGTACCCGACCCGGGCGTGAAGGGATTGAGACCAGATTCCACCAGCAGACACTAGCAAAGTATCGGGGTGTATAACGCGGATTCTTATACGAGCCGATACGGCCTTAGCGTCCGCCCGCCCGCTTGCAGTACGTACCGGGCCGCCACCGCCGACATAAATCCTCCGCGCGGCAACTTCGGCTGGCCGAATATATAGTTTCGGCTAGCCATTAGACTGCGGGGCATCGAACAGGAGGGCGCTGTGGTGGCAACGAGTGGAGTGCGTCCCCGGCTGGCCCGGGTTCGGGTGAGTTCCACGCTGCTCGGGCCTGCTTTCGTCGCGGCAATCGCCTATGTCGATCCCGGCAACGTCGCATCGAACATCAGCGCTGGCGCAGAGTTCGGGTATTTGCTGGTGTGGGTCATCGTGGCCGCGAATGTGATGGCCGGGCTGGTGCAGTATCTGTCGGCGAAGTTGGGTGTGGTCACGGGCATGTCGTTGCCCGAAGCGGTGCGCGGCCGCTCTTCTCGTTCGACTCGGCTCGGGTATTGGGTACAGGCCGAGCTGGTGGCGATGGCGACCGATTTGGCCGAAGTGGTCGGCGGCGCCATTGCGTTGAACCTGTTGTTCGATCTGCCGTTGCTGGTAGGTGGGGTGATCACCGGGCTGGTCTCGATGGGGCTGTTGCTGGTGCAAGACCGCAGCGGCCAACGCCCGTTCGAGCGGGTCATCATTGGGTTGTTGGCAGTCATCGCGATTGGGTTCCTCACCAGTGTGGTCGTTGAACCACCATCGCCGGCAGCGGCAGCTGAGGGCCTCATTCCACGTTTCGAAGGAACCGAGAGCGTGATGCTGGCAGCGGCGATGCTCGGTGCCACGGTCATGCCGCATGCTGTGTATCTGCATTCGGGACTGGTACGGGACCGCCACGGTGTCAACGGGCCTGGACCACTGCGGCGACGACTGCTCCGGGTGACCCGCGTCGATGTGGCACTGGCCATGCTCTTGGCAGGAGCAGTCAACATGTCGATGCTCCTGCTAGCAGCAACCAACCTGCAAGGCAGAGACGACGTCGACACCATCGAAGGCGCCCACGAGGCCATCGGGGACACCCTCGGACCAGTCGTGGCATTGCTATTCGCATTGGGTCTTCTTGCTTCTGGACTGGCATCGACATCTGTCGGCGCCTATGCCGGCGCCATGATCATGGACGGGTTGCTGCAGCGCCGGATACCGATCGTGGTGCGGCGGCTGGTCACCTTGATTCCCGCCATCGCCATCCTTGCCGTGGGCATCGACCCCACCCAGGCCCTGATCGTGTCTCAGGTCATCTTGTCGTTCGGCATCCCCTTCGCCTTAGTTCCCCTGGTGCGATTTACCAGTGACCGCGCACTGATGGGTGAGGACACCAATCACCACGTCACCAGCTCACTCGCCTGGCTCACCGCGGCGGTGATCATTGTCTTGAATGTTGCCTTGATCTATCTCACTGTCCTGGGCTAAAGCAGCGATCGCTACCGCTCGACCACCGTGCACGGTTGCCGTGGCAGCAGCCCGCCTTCGCCCACACTGACGCTCCTGCACCGCCACTCCCGATGCTCGACCATCGGCGTCGACCATCGGCGATTTCTCCAGGTTCGCCCCGGTGCCTACGCTGATGGGATGAGCACACCGCCGGCCGATTCGATCAACGTTCGACGCGCGGCAGCAGCGAGCATCGGATGGGCGCTGGCCTGGGTCGGGGCCGCTGTGGCCATTGCGGTAACGGCCATTTCTGCCAGTACCGTCCTGGATCTAGTGGGGGTCGGCGATCCCGGCATTCTGACTCGCTACGGGCTGCCCGCGGTGCAGACCATCGGTGAGATCGGTGCAGTGGTCGCTGTCGGTGGAACACTGTTCGCCGCGTTCTTCGTCCCCCCACAATCAAACGGAATCCTCGACGTCGGCGGCTACCGCGCGCTGCGGTCTGCTGCTGTGGGCGCGATGGTGTGGATGGTGTGCGCACTGCTGATGGTCCCGTTGACCGTCTCGGACACGACCGGCTTCGCGATATCGGAAGTGGTGTCGGTGGACCGGCTGATCACAGCGGTCGGCCAGGTCGCCGACGCCCGATCCTGGCTCTGGACAGCGCTGTTCGCCCTGATGTGCGCGGTTGTTGCCCGGATCACGCTGCGCTGGACGTGGACGCTGGTCGCGTTCCCGCTGGCTCTGCTGACCCTGATGCCCACAGCCCTGGCCGGCCACTCCTCGACCGGCGGCAGCCACGACATCGCGACCAATAGCCTGATCCTGCACATCGTGGGCGCATGCATCTGGATGGGCGGTCTGTTCGCCGTCCTCGTTTATGCTCGCGGACACGGCCACTTCACCGCACTCGCGGTCCGGCGCTACTCCCGAATTGCCCTGTGGTGCCTGGTCGTCGTCGGAGCCAGTGGAGTCATCAACGCACTCATCCGGGTACACCTGGACCAATTGTTCAGCACCACCTACGGGCAGCTGATCCTGGTGAAAGTCGCAGCGCTGCTCCTACTGGGTGGTTGTGGTGCCTGGCACCGGCGCACCACTATCCCGGCGGTGACCAGCAACGGGGGTGACCGTCAACCATTGATCCGCTTCGCCGTCGTCGAACTGCTGATCTTCGCAGCGACCTTCGGGATCGCGGTCGGGTTGTCGCGGACACCGCCGCCAGAGAATGTGAATCCCGCAGACATGCCGGCGACCGAACTGATCCTCGGGTACAGCCTCGACCGAGCACCCACGTTCGGGGAGATCGTCGTCGGTTGGCGCTTCGATCTGCTGTTCGGCACCCTCGCGATCGTGATGGCCGCCCTGTACCTGCGGGGGTCTACCGGCTCCGCACACGCGGTGATGCCTGGCCGGTGGGACGCACCATCGCATGGCTGCTGGGTTGTGCCGCAGTGCTCTTCGCGACCTCTTCAGGCCTGGGCAAGTATGCTCCGGCACTGTTCAGCATTCACATGATCGCGCACATGATGTTGTCGATGCTGGCGCCGGTGCTCCTGGTCCTCGGCGGCCCGGTGACGCTGGCGCTGCGGGCCATTGCGCCGGCTGGCCGGTCCTCTCCCCCGGGCCCACGCGAGTGGATCCTGTCCCTGCTGCACAGCCCGTTCTCGCGGTTTCTGACCCATCCTTTGGTGGCGTCGGTGCTGTTCGTCGGTAGCTATTACGTGCTGTACCTCGGTGGGCTGTTCGACGTCCTCACCGAATACCATGCGGCGCACGTCGCGATGAATCTGCATTTTCTGCTCAGCGGTTACCTGTTCTACTGGGTGGTGATCGGGATCGACCCTGCCCCGCGGAGGCTTTCCCCGGTCGCAAAACTGGCGATGGTGTTCGGCTCGTTGCCTTTTCACGCTTTCTTCGGTGTTGCGTTGATGAGTACCGACAGCGTCATTGCCCGCACCTACTACAACAGTCTGATGTTGCCGTGGAACCCGGATCTGATGAGCGATCAGCGTTTAGGTGGAGGTATCGCATGGGCGGCCGGTGAAATCCCTTTGGTGCTCGTGATGTTGGCGTTGCTGGTCCAGTGGTCTCGCCAGGATCAGCGCCAGGCCACCGGCTTTGATCGCCGCGAGGATCGCGAGGGCGATGCGCAATTGGTCAGCTACAACGCGATGCTGGCGCAGATGGCCGGTACCTCAGCCGGCCCGGCGACCGTAACGGATTCGGCCGCTACCGCCGCTGCCACAGCGCCGCAGAGCCCGCCAGCGGCCACGCAGTCAGAAACCCCTGAGCGTCGCTAGAGTTGTAGGCCCAAGTGTTTGTCAACCACGTCGGCGAGTTCGTCGGTTGATTCGAAGACCTGCGGCAGGACTGCGGCCACGGTTCCATCGGCGCGTACCAGCACGGTGCAGGGATAAACCCGATCCCGACAGGGCCGCCGCGAGTCGGGCGTCGGTATCGACGACAGTCGGTAGGTGTACGCCGGTCTCGATCAGTAGATCAGTGACAGCAGCGGGTTTTGGGAACCCTCCTGTCCCTGGACGGTGAGCACTTGCAGGCGGTCGCCGGCTCGGGCGGCGAAGTCGGCAACCACCGGCAGCTCGGTGCGGCACGGTCCGCACCAGTGCGCCCAGATGTTGATCAGTAGCGGTTGCCCGGCTGTGGCGCCGCCGAGGTCCACGGTGGCGCCGTCGGCCAGACAGGACAGGACGATCCCGGTCAACACCGACCCCGGCGCGGGCGGGGTGCCATCACCGACTGGGCAGGGTTGCAGAGCCGCCCGCTCGCGGGCCTGGGCCATGTCCTGCGCGCTGACGTCCGCGTTGATGCCCGGCAGTGGCGCACTGGGGTTGACTCCCGGATCGACTGGCTCAGAGGCAGTCTCAGAAGCTCGCGGCCAAATCGCCACAATCATCGCCACAACGATGATGAGCGCCGCGATCGATGGCCGCAGGCATGACGATCATGTCCGCTGTTACGCTCTGAGCGGCGGAGGAGATGCCGCCAAGGGTAAGGGTAAGGGTAAGGCGGGTCCGGCGACCCTCGACGCACTCGACGAGATTGCCGGGCCCGTCGTCTCTGCCCCAGGCCACCACATCGCAAAGAACCACGGTGCTGCGCACGCTAGGTCGGACCCCTCAGGCGGCCGAACCATCAGTCGGCCACAGATGCCCGCGCGGCGCCGACCACGACGGGCAGTGCCGAGCAATTCGATCTCCCCATCGGCCTCACTTGTGGCAGCAACCGCCGACGACGGTGGCATCTGATCACTGCGCTCGCCGAAACACCACCACGGCAAGAATCAGACCAGCTAGCACCGGCAGATGACTGAGCATCCGTCCCACCGTCACCTGCCCCGCACTCGCATCGACGATGACATAACCCCCAAGAACCAACCCGAAAATACCCAGCACCGCGCACAGGCCCGCCGCAGCGATCGGCCAGATCCCGGCCACAATCATCCCCACAACCCAAAGCACCCGACCATGCCGTGGACTCGTTAAAGAAATGAGCCCCCGACATCACAGGCATGTGATGCCCGGCCGGCATCATCCCGAAATCGACACCAGCGACCTGGACCGCCGCAAGACCGGTCTGAATAGCGCCCACGGCCACCAAATCCATCCGCGCCCACTTGTTGATCGGGGCCCACGCCAACGAACGCCGCAGCGAGGTCGAGCGATGGCAGGGTATCAGGCCCGCGGCCGCCATAACAGCTGCGGCCGCACGCGGGTCAGGCTCGGCGAACGTTGCCCGCCGCAGCCGACGGACCTGGTCGTCAGCCAGGATGTACCAGGCACAGCACTGACGGCACGTTTCCAGGTGCTCATCGACCCGAACCGCAGGGACCGGCTCTCCCGCTCACCATCGAGCCGAGCTGATAGCGCCTCACGCGCCACATCACAATCCACCCCCATGATCGCCCCTAACCGCGCCCGTGCCCACACCGGGGCGCTGACGACACCGACTGCCGGCGGTGACATACGTGTGAAACAGCGCGTAGTTGTGAGACTCAGCCCGACGACCCTCACACACGGCGATACTTCGCCGAGTGACATGCCCGGCATGGATACAAAGGGCTCGTCCTCACCGCTCTGCTGGATCGCGGCATCACCCGCGTCTCCGACGAATCAACTAACCGCTTCTGGCCTACCCTGTGGGGTCAGTGCGCCGCACCAGTTTGTTCTGGCGGCAAATAAAATCGGCCGTGCCTGGGACGGTAAAGGCCACGACCCCGCGTTCAGGCGCCCTCAGATGAGGCCTTTCTTGATACCGGCGTCGCGGTGCGGTGCGCCGACTGCATGCATGGAGCGCCCGGCGATCGCGGAAGACGCGGTTTATCGGTGCCACGGGCATTGGAGGGAATAACGCTCGCCTCTATACATGGGTCAAATAACCCATGCCACGATATCGCCTCGGCCCTCGCGCGCGCGGACGCCGCCAGCACCCCGTCTCCATGGGAAGTGAACCATGGGAACGCTGGCCCAGCCTGGTGACTCTTCCAGCGGCTTAAACGTTAGGTTAGCGGTTCTTTCGAGCGCTGATTACTCGATACATCCCTATGCCCGTTGCCAACACGACGATGGCAAAGGCCATGGAGCCCCAGAGCCATGCACATTTTAAACCGTCAGAGCCGATGTGAGTCGGTGTCGACACATCTGCCAGTACCAAGTCAGAGGCAGACGGATCGCCGGTACGGCGCTGCCCCTCAACGGGTTGGCTCGTACCTTCTGACCCCAACTCCGCCACACTAAAGGTGAACTCCCCTGCTACAGACTCTCCAGCGGCTGAGTCGACACCATAGGTGACAGTGTATGCGCCGGGCTCGAGCTTTGAACGTACTTGAACAGTGACGAACGACTTATTGACCGCAGGCACCGAGATCTCGAGATTGCGCCCGACGGAGTCACTCAGCGTGATAACCGGCAGCCAGTGGCCTGATACTTCCTGGTCGAAGGCGAAATCAATCGATGACGGCGCCCGGTCAAGAACCGCGTTGGGTTGCGGATTAGTTGCCACGATCGAACTGTGCGCCGAAGCCGAGCCTGCATTAACAATGCAAACCAGAAGCGCGACCGCAGTGACCACCACACTCCGCTTGACCACCCATGAGAAGATCACGAACTCAAAATACTACGCCTGATAGTATTTGCGACAATCGGTGACCCTTCTCACTCAAAGATTCGTGAGACCGATGACCACCTCCGCAACTGCTGGCTTTGCATGACTGAATTGTCGCTCGCCTGCGACCAAGGGAGGCCACCATTGGGGTAGGTCGAGGGCGCGGCCTTGCAGTTTGAATGCTGAAGGCTGTCTAGGTGGGCAGTTGGTTCGGTAGTGCCTTGTCGGCTGGTCCGTCGACAAGAGCGTCCACCATCCGGGTGAAGTTTTCGCCCCATCCGGCTTGGTCGGTTCGGGCCAGCCCGGCCATTTCGACGGTGCATCGAGGATGCTCGGGTCCGGGTGTGGGTGTGATTCGAGCCCAGATCCGTCGGCGTTTGATCAGCAGGGAGATCAGCAGGCCGCCGAGCATGGCAATCGAGGACGCCAGCACCCATTTCTGGGCGGGATCGTGCGATACCTGCAGCGATACCCAGCGTTGGTAGCCGTCGAATTGGACGACTGTTCCGTCCGGCAGGCGGGTGTCTTGGCCGGCGAGGAGGTTGACGCGTTCTATTTTGAGGAGCCGGCCTTGGTTGATCATGTCGACGTTGAGGCTGTAAACATTTTGCGGTCGGCCTGTATCGAGTCCGGTGTCGCCCTGATAGATGTCGATGGCCACAGCCGGGTTGTCCGGGATCGGCCACGCCGAGGTCATCAAGCCGCCGTTGAAGACTGCGGTGGGTGCGAACAGTCCTTCCACGGCGATCTGTTTTGTCCGCCGCTCGTCCTCGTCGGGATACAGGCCAGCTGGCGTGTCGAAACGTGCTGCTCCACTAGACATCATTGTTTGCAGTTCGTCGGGCTGAAACGGGACGGTCTGGGTGCGGGTGCGGCCGTCAGGGAAAGTGACGGTGAACGTGGGCGCGAAGCCGTGGCCTAACAGGTAGACCCGATCGCCGGCCACGCGCAGTGGGTCGTTGACCTGGAGCGCTCGCTCGTTCCATTCATTCTTCGAGATCTCGTTGCCGCTCTGATATTTCAGGGTGGCGGTGTACATGTCGGGTTGTCCGGTCTCGAGGTAGCTGGCTTCAAACGCCTGCACCTGAATGCAGAACTCGTTGAGGCTGGTGCCGTCGACGAGATTGCCGGCTCGGAACGAGTCGTACACGGCAGTGGAGGTGTTGCACAAGCCTTCTTGCCCGTCGGCAACCAAGATGCGGGTGCCCTCGTAGCCGAACATCTTGCCCGCGGCGATCGCCACGAGCAGGGCGAGCAACGAAAAGTGAAAGACGAGGTTGCCGAACTCCCGCAGGTACCCTTTCTCGGCCGACACTTCCACTACAGTGACCGAACCACGCTCTGAGCCAGGCCCGTGCACCGTGCGCACCGTTGTGCGCCACCCTTTTAGCCGTTGTTGGATTAGGGCTGCGGTCTGCTCGGGTGTGCCATCGGTGTCGCGAACTTCGTGCCGTGGCATCCGTGCAAGGTTGCGAGGTGCGGCGACCGGCCGAGCCCGTAGCGACTTGGCATGTTCGGCGATGCGGGGGGTCAGGCATCCCACCAGTGAGATGAACAGCAAAGCGTAGATGGAGGTGAACCAGATGCTGGAGAAGACATCGAACATCTGAAGTCTGTCTAGAACGTCACCCACGGCGCCGTTGTCGGCGATGTACTGGGTGGTCTTCGTAGCGTTGAGGTCTCGCTGCGGCAGCAGGGCCCCGGGTACAGCAGCAATAGCGAGCAAGAACAGCAGTGCTAGGGCGGTGCGCATGGAGGTCAGTGACCGCCACAGGTTCCGGGCGGGCCAGAACAGGTAACGCTGCAAGTGCCGGGTCGCACGCTGGCGATCTGGCCGAGGCTTAATCAGTGTCGGCGTTGTCGTACTCACAGCGTGAGTCCGAGATGGGTATTGACTGCTTGGATCAACTCGTCCGTGGAGGCGAAGACCTGGGGCAGAACGGCAGCGACCGAACCATCAGCGCGCACAAGGACCGTCGAAGGATAGACGCGGGGAACACCCAGTGCGGCGGCCATCGCTGCGTCGGTGTCCACCACGGTGGGTAGATCCACACCAATGTCAATCAGCAAGTTCAGTGAAAGAAACGGATTCTGCGCGCCGTCGCTGCCTTGCACAGTTAGAACGTTGACGCGATCACCAGCAACGCGATCGAATTCGGCGAAGATCGGCAGCTCCTTGCGGCAGGGCGCGCACCAGTAGGCCCAAAAATTGATCACCCACATGGCGCCCGCGGTCGCGTTTCCGAGATCAACGTCCGAACCGTCCGACAAGCAGGGCACCCTCACACCTGCCAAGACCGAACTCGGGCGGGGTGTCTCGGTGCCCGATGGGCACGGGCTAAGGGCGGCCTTTTCTCGAGCGGCAGCCAGCTCTTCTGTGGGCACCTCAGCCTGCTCGCCGGGGAAAGCCTCCAAGGATTTAGTGCTGCCCGGGTTCGCCGCCGGACCCGGGTCTGTTGCATCACGCGGCCAAATCGCTGCTATCAATGCGAGCACCACAATTAGAGCGGCAACTGTCCACCGAGTTGATGAAGACGTTGCGAGCCTTTGTCGCATTACTTTTACGTATTCGGGTCGGTTGACGATTCGTGAGTGCCAACCGTGAGCGGTTCGCGGCGAGCCTCTTCTGTCTTCTTGCTGCCGTGTCCCTTACCGACGTGGGCTTCAGCGCGCATACGGTCGACCATGTGCGGGTAGTGCAGCTCGAATGCGGGACGCTCGGAACGGATTCGGGGCAGTTCGGTGAAGTTGTGGCGTGGCGGTGGGCAGCTGGTCGCCCACTCTAGCGAGTTACCGAATCCCCAGGGGTCATCGACGGTAACGACCTCACCATATCGGTAGCTACGAAACACATTCCACAGGAATGGCAGCGTCGATGCGCCGAGAATAAATGCACCGACGGAGGAGACTATATTCAGTGCGGTGAATCCGTCCGAGGCCAGGTAGTCGGCGTAGCGGCGTGGCATGCCTTCGTTGCCGAGCCAGTGCTGCACGAGGAATGTGGTATGGAACCCGATGAAGGTGAGCCAGAAATGGATCTTTCCAAGCTTTTCATCGAGCATGCGTCCGGTGATCTTGGGGAACCAGAAGTATATACCTGCGTAAGTAGCGAACACGATGGTGCCGAATAGGACGTAGTGGAAGTGCGCGACCACGAAGTAACTGTCCGAGAGCTGAAAGTCCAATGGTGGGCTGGCTAGCAGCACGCCGGTCAAGCCGCCGAACAGGAAGGTGACCAGGAACCCGATCGAGAACAGCATGGGGGCTTCGAAGGTGAGGTTTCCTTTCCACAGGGTGCCGATCCAGTTGAAGAACTTCACCCCGGTGGGTACTGCGATGAGGAAGGTCATGAACGAGAAGAACGGCAGCAATACCGCTCCCGTGGCGTACATGTGGTGGGCCCACACCGCCACTGACAGTGCCGCGATCGCCAGGGTGGCGTAGATCAATCCGGTGTACCCGAAGATCGGTTTGCGGGCGAAGACGGGGAAGATCTCTGAGACGATTCCGAAAAATGGCAGGGCGATGATGTACACCTCGGGGTGGCCGAAGAACCAGAACAAGTGCTGCCACAGAAGCGCGCCGCCGTTGGCGGGATCGAAGATGTTGCCGTCGAATTGCCGATCGAACTCCAGGGCCAGCAATGCCGCTGTCAACAGCGGAAACGCCAGCAAGATCAGCACACTGGTCACCAAGATGTTCCAGGTGAAGATCGGCATCCGGAACATCGTCATACCCGGCGCTCGTAGACACACCACCGTGGTGATCATGTTGACTGCCCCCAGGATGGTGCCCAACCCCGAAACCACAAGCCCCAAGATCCACATATCAGCACCAGGGCCCGGCGAGTGCACAGCGTCGGTCAACGGGGTGTAAGCGGTCCAGCCGAAGTCCGCAGCGCCGCCCGGGGTCATAAAGCCGGCCAACGCGACACTCGATCCGAACACGAAAAGCCAGAAGCTCATCGCGTTGAGGCGCGGAAACGCAACATCAGGGGCGCCGATTTGCAACGGCAGCACGACGTTCGCGAAGCCGATGACGATCGGGGTCGCATACATCAAGAGCATCACGGTGCCGTGCATGGTGAACATCTGGTTGTACTGCTCAGTGGACAGGAACTGCAACCCCGGTGCAGCTAGTTCGGTCCGAATCAACAGAGCCATCAATCCGCCGATGAGGAAGAACGCGAAGCACACCACCAGGTACATCACGCCTAGCGTCTTGTGATCGGTGGTGGTGAGCATCTTGTAGATGAACGACCCTTTCGGGCCGGTACGAGCCGGGAACGGCCGCGCCGGTTCCACTTTCGCTGGTTCGTCCAAAAGACTCATATGATCACCCAACTCACCGAGAACCAATCAACCGTCACACAGATACTATGCAGCATAGTAGTTAGGTGTACCAGCTCGGGGCAGGATCCAGACTGCATGGCCATCCCTAGTGAGGCTAACTACTAGCCCGGATAGTATCCGGGCTAGTCCACCCAGTACCACGTTCGCGGACGGCACCGAACAGCTGGACCGCATTGTTGCTCTGTGCGTGACCTGAAGGCGACTGCTGTGGATGTAGGGAGAACCACATTGAAGGTCACTACTGGAGGAAGGAGTCGCGCACGTTGCGTTCGGCGTCCACCGCAGCTATACCGTCATTGACCCGCTTGCGTAGGGGACGCAGAACGGATGCTGAAGCAGCAAGTGCGACGCCGAGTCCGCACATCATAGAAACGAAGAGGGGCACATCCACTCCCACCAGACGGCCACCGAAATAGACTATGGCCACCGTTAGGGCAACTGCACCCAACCGGGCACCGTTAAGAACGATGACGTCGCGGATCAGCCGACTAGAGGCAAAGTCATACACGCCGCACATACTACTATCTACTATAGTAGCAACGTGCCAGCCCAGGCCCAGCAGGTGCCGGGCGCGCCACCACGACGCGAAAGGCACTTTCCCTCACTGGTATGGGTCTTGAAACCGAAGCTACCCGAGGGTGTCGGTGTTCGAGTTGCAACCCAGTTCTGGCCGTCTGATACACCTCTTCAGACCTGAAGCACGAGTTAACAGTGCCTGTTGATCTACCGCCAGCCGAAGTAGCAGTCTCGTCTGACATCGATTAGCGGCCTTGACGTCGGCCGAGGCGTCCCACACAACCACTACGGCCTGTAATTACTATGCGAAATAGTATTATTCCGCGTTGCGATCGCGTCGAACTACCACGGCCAGCGCAGACGAGCAGCACAACGGAGAGTAGGGCAGCTAGTGGCACAACCGGGGACGGGCACCGCGCCGGCTACAACCGTGAAGCAAGACCTGGCCGTTCCCGTCGAGTCTCACCGCCTCGATCTTGACGGGCTGCGCGGGGTTGCGATCATGCTGGTCGCGTGCTTTCACATCTGGTTAGGCCGTGTCTCAGGCGGTGTTGATGTCTTCTTGGTGTTGTCGGGCTACTTTTTTGTCGGATCACTCCTGCGGCATGTCACTGCCAGCCAGGCGCCCTCCGCCGGCTGGTGGTTCACGATTTCGCCAATCCCACGTCTGATCCGGTTGGTCCGCCGGTTAGTGCCGGCCTTGGCTGTGGTCCTGATCGCGGTCGTCATCGGAACTGTAGTCGTCTTCCCTCAGACGCGATGGCTCACTACAGGGCGTGAGGTTGTGGCCAGTGCGCTGTACTACCAGAATTGGTATCTGGCCTTCAGGTCCCAGGACTACACCGCTGCAAGTTCGGTCAACAGCCCGTTGCAGCACGTGTGGTCCATGGCAGTGCAGGGCCAGTATTTTGTTGTCACATTGGTCACGGGACTTTGTATCGGCGCTCTGCTCAAGCTCGCCGCCCGTAAAGTCTCGGCTGCGGCACATCCAGCGGTTTTACGCGTAATGGTAGGCATTGCGATCACTGGTGTGGCGGCGGTGTCGCTGTATTGGGCGACGATGCGGATGGAGGTCAACCAGCCGTTCAACTACTACGACACCGTTGCCCGAACCTGGGAACCGCTGGCCGGCGGTCTCATGGCTGTCTGGGCTCCGACGATCAAGTCTTGCCGGCTGCGCAGCGCGATGGCATTCACCGGCCTAGGGCTAATTCTGACCAGCGGCTGGTGGATAGACGGACTGCGAAGCTATCCTGGGCCCTGGGCCCTGGTCCCGGTCTTGGCCACGATGGCGCTAATTCTGTCCGGGAGCGTGAGTCGCGCGGCCGCAGGCAGTACAGGTACTCCCGTTAACCGGCTACTGGCAACCGCTGTCCCAGTCTGGTTGGGATCGATCGCCTACGCGATGTACTTATGGCACTGGCCGCTGCTGATATTTTATTTGTCCTGGAGCAAGTCCAATCATGCCGGCGTTGTTGGCGGCCTATTCGTTCTGAGCACGTCGATCGCTCTGGCATGGGGAACCTGCCGGTTTATCGAGCAACCCCTACGCGCGGGCTCGCACACCGCGCTTTCGACTGCGTCGTGCGACGTCACTGAGCAGGGTGGCCAGCTACGTCGTCGCAGACCCATGACGTACACGAGCGTCACCGTAAGTCTGCTGCTCGTCGGAGTGCTGGCCTGCGGCGTTGCTATCAAAGTTTGGGACCATCATGTCAGTAGCCTTCGCGTCGACACTGCAAATCTCGACCCGACAATTTACCCTGGAGCTCGCGCCCTGCTCGACGGCATGCCAGTGGCACCCGTCGATCCGCAACCGTCGCCGCTCGAAGTGGTCAAAGACCTCCCCATCACATCGCTGCGGGGAGAAATTAGCGATTTCGCCGACCCGGAGGTCCGCGTGGGCACTTACGGAGATACCACCGCCAGCCGCACGATCGCGCTGGCCGGCGGGTCGCACTCCGAATTTTGGATTACTGCACTCGATGAGTTGGGAAAGAGAAACAATTTTAAGGTCACCACTTATCTCAAAATGGGATGCCCACTGTCAACCGACCCTATGCCCACCCAGCGGGGCGTTCCCTACCCCGGCTGTTTCGATTGGGTTCAACGAGCCATGCAACAGATCATCGCGGATCGTCCAGACGCTGTCTTCACCACCACGACCCGACCTCGCGACACTGCTCCGGGAGACTGGGTTCCCCCGACCTATTTGCCAATCTTCGCCCGATTCGCCGCTGCGGGCATCCCCGTACTCGGCATGCGCGATACTGTCTGGCCGCACAACGACGACGGTCTCATCGATACCCCAACGTGTTTGGCCGAAGGCGGCAGCGCAAACGACTGCGGCACCCCACGATCGCTCGCGCTCGAACCGACCAATCCAACATTGGCGATCCTCGCCTCCAACCCCAACGTGTTGCCGCTAGACCTATCTGAAGGTTTATGCAATAAGAGCATGTGCCCCGCTGTGATCGGCAACATTGTCGTATACCACGACTGGCACCATCTCAGCGCAACCTTCGTGCGGAGTCTGACACCAGAGTTGTGGCGACAGATGCGTACATCCGTGCCGTGGCTTACGCCGTGAAAGGGCGGATGAGGCATCGAAGAAAGAAGCCTGGCGGGCCCAGCGGTGGTGCTCTAAACACGGCCCTCGGGCGAGTCGAGTGGACGACATGGCTGTTGACCGTCTTCGTCATCACGACTCATCAGGAGGTAAACCCGGGCAACGTCCTTCGCTGGGCGGTCACCACCATTCTCGCATGGCCCGGCAACACCCGACGCCCATGATCGATCGCGCCACTTGCCTCTGACCTGCCCAGAACAAACGACACGGTTCCCCGTTCCGACACCGCCGCTGAACAACTAGCCAGGATAGTAGTAACCTGTCCGTGCTCTCCTCGATATCAAACCGTTTCCATCCTGCCCGCCGTTGGACTGAAGGACATTTCCTTGGCACGACACCGCAGAACCGATCCGACACTGCCCGTTCCTGGCATGCTTGATCTTCGACCCGCCCGTGTGGTGGCCGCGCCGGCCCCCTCGCCACCAGATCGAGGCGGTCACAGCAGACAGTCGCGCTGGTCCAACCTGGACGGCATCGACTGCCGGGCCCTTCCGAGCCACTTGCGCCCACTCAGATTAAAACTGTCATGCCACCACACGCGTTGCGCTCTCGATCGACGAAAGCGCCCTCTGCGTTGACCTTTGCGACCCCGCCCGCCCGTCGCCATGCTGCCAGCCCTGACTATCAAGACTTCGCGCCGAGGCCTCGCCCACAGCACCCGATCATCGCCAATTATGGTTCAACCGCCCTGACACCCCTTGCCCCCTGGGAGCGGTCGCTGTGTGACGAGGCTGCTAGAGGCTGCGAGCTCGCGACAGCTAGTTTTTTGGAGCGGCTTGACAACAAGGACCTGCCGGGCACGTCGGCTCGATCGACCACTGCTGCCGGCATCAGCGGCTCCCTCGTTGCCGCTGTGGTTTTGCTCGCGGCTGGGGGCACGGCGGCTACTGCACTCGCTGATCGACCCGATCTCGCAATCACCCCGGTGGCCCAGACCATCAGCGAGCCCGTCACCGGCCAGCCCGTCACCTCGCCGCAGCCTTTCGCTGCCGCAAACACCCAAGAAGGCTCCCCCACGTCGCCGCCGATACCGCCGCTCGATGAGCTGACCACAGCCATGCGGGACCTAGTCGAGCCAAAACAAGGGCTACCTCCCGAGCCGCCCGCGCCGCCGCGGCCGCGCTCAGCCGCACCCACCTACGGAACCTTGACATCGAGCTATGGGTCGCGCTGGAACACTACACACTACGGTCTTGACATAGCCAATACCATTGGCACACCGGTGGTTTCGACCAGCGACGGTGAAATTATCGATTCAGGGCCCGCCGATGGCTTTGGGTTATGGATTCGCGTCCTCCAGGACGACGGAACGATCGGCGTGTATGGGCACATCAACGAGACATTGGTGAGTGTTGGACAACGGGTCTTGGCTGGCGAACAGATAGCGACGGTGGGAAACCGTGGCAATTCCACCGGTCCGCACCTGCACTTTGAGGTTTGGCAGCAAGACGGACTCAAACTCGACCCCGCACAGTGGCTAAGCAACCGGGGAATCGTAATCGAGTAGTCCACTAAGCGGGACTACACACGATTGTGGGGCTTTAGTGGTATGAAGCAATTGGGCACCCTGGAGGGTGACGTCATGAACGCCGTCTGGAATGGCGCTCCTGAAGCGCTGTCAGTGCACGACATCCTAGCCGTCTTGACCGACCGACAACTGGCGTACACCACCGTCTCGACCGTTATGACCAATCTCTACGGCAAGGGCTTCCTGACCCGCAAAAAATTCGGCCGGGCATATCGATACTGCGCGACGTACAGCCGTGAAGAGGTGACCGCGCAAATCTTGCGCGGCATACTCCATTCCAGCGACGACCCCACAGCAGTCCTAGTTCACTTCGCACAAACCGCCTCCTCCGAAGAGACCGAGGCGCTACGCGATGGTCTGCCTGGAAAACGGCTCCGCCAATGACCCTTGCAGTGACGCTGGCCCTGGCGGCGGCCCTCATCGGGGTGACTATGCCCCGACTCCTAACATTTCACCAAACCACCGCGTCGCCGCGTCTCATGATTATCTGCTGGCTAGCTAGTATCGCCGCATTTGTGTTTTTGGCACTGTCGGCGGTGGTGGTGGCCGCCTGGCCCGACCACGCTCCCGCCGAGAACGTCACCGATATTTGGATCCGATGCCTAAGCTCGGCGCAACATACAATGTCGCCTTGGGTATCCGAGATCGCGTTAGGCGCAGCCTCTTTCGTCGCAGTGTTTTTGTCGGGCAAGTTCACTGCTGCCGGGCGACGGCTACACCGTTCCCGAATGAAAGTCCGCAATTACCACGACGATGTACTTACAGTCATCGCCCGCATCAAACCCGATCCCGACAGTCGATACCCGGTTTTGTGGCTCGACCATCCCCTACCATTTGCCTACAGTATTGCCGGTAGCCCCGGGCTGGTCATAGCGACTGAGGGCCTAAATACGTTCTTGACGCCCACAGAAGCGGCCGCCGTCCTCGAACATGAGCGCGCCCATCTACACAGTCGCCATCACGACATCCTGGCGATCTGTGCTGTGCTGGCACGTACGGCACCTATCGTCCCTTTGTTCAGCCGCGCTCCGGCGGCGATATCCATACTCGTCGAACTCGACGCCGACCGCGTCGCCGCGCGTAAGACCAGCCCTGCCAACGTTCACTCAGCCCTATGTCGAGTCCTTGAGGTTCAAGGTGGCGAACCCTCTGTTGAGGCCATGGGCTACACATCTACCGCACCTGACCTCAAAACCACCAACGACCGACGATTACACGTTCTGAGCGCCGCCACCTTACCGACCCCACACCACCTCATCTACGCCGCTGCGGCACTCCTGCCCCTGGCGACAGCGGCCATCTCCGCGATCGTAGCGATGGCCACCCTGTCGGCGGCGTACTGTTTCTTCGCTTCCTAGCCTGCTACGCCACTCTTTGCGTAACTCGGCACTCGAACGTCCTATCGTCTGAACTTTTTTGTGCAAGCGAACCACCTGTCGCAGGTCATGTTGTCGTTTGGAATACCGTTTGCGCTGATTCCTCTGGTGCGGTTAACCAGCGATCGCACGCTAATGGGACGGGACACCAATCATCGCGTCACAAGTGCCATGGCGTGGCTAACCGCGGTGGTCATCATCGTTTTGAATGTGGCGTTGATCTATCCCACCGTAGTCGGCTAGGTCTGCTTCGACAGTCCGTCGGAAATCGCTTGCAAGACAGTGGTCCTGCTGCGAGCACGCGGCGGGTTGGTACGCTTCCGCTGATCCGAATCCCGGACCGACGAGCCGGAGCGTCGGCTATCGCCAATCGGCTTCGTCGACGGCGCATAGCTTTGATGCCTCCACCCCGTTGGCTGTCTAAGTTGAGACCGCCCACACTACGAACATGTCTTGCGAGCCGACCCGCAACCAGGCCATACTTGCACGCATGCGCATACGACTACGTAACGAGTTTTGATGGGGGCCGGACACTCGCACAGTGGCATTGAGCCCGGGGGTGCGGCCAGTGCATCTGGACGCCATGTTCGTCGCCTGTGGATGGCGTTGGGGCTGGGTCTCATTACCCTGCTGGCTCAGGTGATTGTGGGTTTGGCGACGTCGTCGCTGGCGTTGCTTTCTGATTCGGCGCATGTGTTCACCGACGTGCTCGGGGTGTCGATGGCGTTGGTGGCGGTGATGGTGGCTCAGCGGGCCGCTGCTCGAGCTGATCGCACGTTCGGGTTGTACCGGGCCGAGGTGTTCGCAGCGTTGTTCAATGCGGTGCTGTTGTTTGCGGTCGCCGCCTGGATCTTGTACGAGGCATCCCAGCGGCTCTCCGATCCGCCCGAAGTTCCGGGAGTCCCGGTCATCGCGGTCGCGGTGGTGGGGCTGGTGATGAACGTAACCGCGTTCGCGCTGTTGCGATCTGGCGCCAAAGAGAGTCTCAATGTTCGGGGTGCTTACCTCGAGGTGATGGCCGACATGATCGGGTCGTTCGGCGTGCTGGTCAGTGGGGTGCTCACGGTGCTGTTTGGGTGGCGGTACGCCGATCCGCTCATCGGGGTCGGTATTGCCCTGTTCGTGTTGCCGCGAGCATTCACCCTCGCTCGTGGGGCGCTGCGTATCTTGCTTCAGCATGCCCCGGCAGGCATCGATGTCGACGCGGTGCGCGCGGATGTGGTCGCCGTGGAAGGAGTGGTGCAGGTACACGATCTGCATGTGTGGACGCTGACCTCGGGCATGGAGGTGGCCTCGGCTCATGTGGTGATCACACCCGATGCCGACTCTGCTGTGGTGCTCGCTGCTGTCCAGCACATGTTGGCTGCCCGGCACGGTCTCGAGCACGCCACCGTGCAGGTCGAACCCGCGCAGGGGTCGGGCTGCCACGACTTGTCGTGGTGAGTGAGCAGCCCTCTGCCCCACCGGGCGCCGGCGGACTTTGCATACACCTGCACGGGTGGCCGCCCGCACGGGGTCAGCTGATGTCGGGGACTCCGAGTGCGACCAGCATGGTCATGAGCAGCAGCCAGCCGATGCCTTGCCAAATCGGCCAGGTGCCGCCGCGCTTCCAGACGCGGTAGGTCTGGGCCAATGCGCCCAGCCCGCCGAGGAAGAAGATGGCCGGCGCCCCGAAACCCCAGATGGGCCAGCCGGTCTTGTTGTACAAGATCACCGCGGCCAGACCTGCGGCCATGACGGTCGCGAGGTAGGCGCCGCCTGTGCGTAGGGCGGTGGGATCATTCCACGACTTGCTGACGTCGTCATCGTTCACAGCAGAGGGCCTTTCACAGTGGGTCAGGTTTCGTCGGCCAGGCGTTGCACGACGGGCAAGAGATCCGCGGCGGTGACCGCCCGCAAAAACACCGCCGCCGCTCGGTGCTGGCGGTCCAAGACAACGGTGGTGGGTACCACTGACGTTGGGGTTCCCAGCGCGGCGAGGGTGCGTCCGTCGTAGTCGTAGATCGACGGGTAGGTCACCGCGCGGTCGACCACGAAATCGCGGGCTGTTTCTTTGCGGTCTCGAAAGTCGATCCCCAAGAACGCAACTCCGCGTTCTTTGGTTTGGGCGTAGACCTCTTCGAGTACCGGGGCCTCAGCGCGGCAGGGTCCGCACCATGAGCCCCACACGTTGATCACGACCACTTGCCCGGTGTAGTCGTCCAGGCGAATGGTCTTCTGATCAGCGAACAGATCGGGGCCACGCAGCGCGGCAACCTTCTGGCGACTGGCGGGCGGATCGTAGAAGATGACAGTTTGCCCGTTCGGGGAAACGAACTCGAACGAATCGCCTTGGCGGACCGCATCATCGCCGGTACCGCACCCAGCGAGGGCCAGTGTGAGGGCCGCCACCACCGCGATGGCCCATCGCCACCTGGGGCGCGACGGTGGTGACGATGTCGTGGTGGTCATCGGCTGCTTCCCAACTGACGAAGAAAACGGTTGTAGGACTCGAGCTCGTCGTCGTGCTGCGCGGTCTGGGCCGCGGTGGCAGCAGAGGACATCTTTTCTTCATCGCGGCGCCACCGGGAGGCGAAGACCAGCACGATCAGCAACGCCACTGGCTCGCCGTAGGACCACGCCAGCGCTCCGGCGATGGACTGGTCCTCGACCGGATCGATGCCCCACTGCGGCGGTGGGTCAGCGAAGCTGGCTACCAGGACGGTCGGCGACATCATGAACACCACTCCGAAGAACACGTGTAGCGGCATCTCCAAGAAGATGTCGAGGAGCCGTCCGATGTTCGATTGTCGTCGCGGCAGCGGACCGATCGAGAGAATCGGGATGATGAACAGCAGACCGCTGACGAGGAAGAACACTTCCATGGCGGTGTGGCCGACCCAGGTGGTGTTGAGGGCATCGAAGATCGGTGACAGATACAGACCGTAGAAACTGAACAAGAACACCGGGATCGCGAAACCCGGGTGCAGCAGCACCCGGCTCGGCAGTGACCTGGCCGCGCGGAGGATGGCTCGCCGGATACTTCTGCCCGTGCCCTGGTTCGGTACCACGGCAAAGAGCAGCAACCCGGGTGAGCCCAGGACCAGTAGCGGGGGGACCAGGGTGGATAGGGTCATGTGCTGGAACATGAAGGCGCTGAACAGTCCGAGACCATAGCTTTCGATGGCCAGCCCGGTGACCGCGATCAGGATGAGGCACCCGGCCAGAAAACTCACCGAACGATGCCACGGCCATCGTCGACCCTGCCGGCGTAGCCGCAGCAAGGCCGCACAGTAAGCAGCTCCAAGCACAGCGCCCACCGCGGGCAACAGCGGAATCGCGGGCAGGTCCCATCCGACCATCGCCAGGAGGTTCGGCGGCGCCTGGGGCAAGTCCATCAACGCAACGCCCATCGCTTTATACCGCCATCCTTTCGCTTACTCGCCATCGACTACCGGCCGCTGACCCGGCGGCCACACCACGTAAACTACTAAGCATCGTAGTAGCACGAAGTGAGGAGCGATGACTTGACTGTGTACCGCGGTGGTGTTGCTGTGACCGGGGCCTGCTGATGAGCCGTAGCGTTAAGGTCACCTTGGGGGTGGTGTTTGCATTCTGCCTGGCTTTGACCGCAGTGTTCGTGGTGACCCGGGCCGGTGACACCGCTACCGAGTCCGACGGCGCGGTGGTGCGTTCGGACTCGCAACGGTTGACCTCGCCGGCGGACTCTGAGGCCACGTTCGTCGAGTTCCTAGACTTTGAATGTGAGGCGTGTGGGGCCATGTACCCCGCCGTGGAGCAACTGCGCCAAACGTACGGTGACAGGGTCACGTTCGTGGTTCGATACTTTCCGTTGCCGGGCCATTTCAACGCCGACCGGGCGGCGCGGGCGGTGGTCGCGGCTGCGAACCAGGGCCGGTTTGAGGCGATGTACCGGAAGATGTTCGACAGCCAAAAACAGTGGGGTGAACAGCAGGTGCCGTTGGATGATTTGTTCGCGTCCTACGCCGCCGACCTCGGCCTGGACATGACTCAGTTCCAGGCCGACTACACATCCTCGGCCACACGGGCGCGCATCGATGCCGACCTGCGCGACGGCGCCGAACTGGGGGTCCGCGGCACCCCAACCTTCTTCATTGACGACGCTGAGGTGGAGGCCGGCAGCTACGATCAACTCAAGGCCGCATTGAACGACGCTCTGGCACAGTGACTTCGATGTCGTCGCACCTGTCCGGCACCGGTGATGATCCAGGTGTGCGGAACGATCCTGGGGGACGCGCTGTGCTGTTTCCGCGGTTGCTTCGGTGGGTGCTGGGCGTGTGCGGGGTCATCGGCCTGATCGCAGCGTTCACGCTGACGGTGGAAAAGTTCGAGCTGGCCACCGACCCGGACTACACCCCCACCTGCAGCCTCAACCCCATTGTGAACTGCGGGTCGATCATGGATACCCCGCAGGCTGCGGTGTTCGGTTTTCCCAATTCTCTGCTGGGTATCGCCGGGTTCACCGCTGTCCTCGCGATCGCAGTGCTGCTCACCCCCGCCACTCCCGCCTGGATATGGATCAGCACCCAGGTGGGGTTGAGCGCGGCCGTGGTGTTCGTCCATTGGCTGATCGTGCAGAGCTTGTACGAGATCGGGGCGCTGTGCCCGTATTGCATGGCGGTATGGATCGTGGTGGTGGTGGCGTTCTGGTACGTCACCCTGCGCAACCTTGACCAGATGATCGTCAGGGGCCGGGCACGGCGTCTGGTCGATGCATTGATCAGTGTGCACTCGGTGGTCCCGGTCGTGTGGGCGCTGAGCATCCTCACGCTCATCATCATCGAGTTCTGGTGGTACTGGTCCACTCTGGGCTGACCTCGTACTCCTCACCGACGCACGCGCGCCTGGGGTGGGGTTAGATCGGCAGGGTGGTGTCGGTGATGAACATGTCCCGGACCCACACCACAAAGTGGTCCCAGATGCCGGTGATCAGCGCGATACCCACCGCCACCATCAGCAGCCCGCCCACTATCTGGATGCGCCGCGAATTGCGCCGCAACACGCCCACAGCCCGCACCGCCCACGCCGAGCCAAACGCCATCGCCACGAACGGCAGCCCCAAACCCAGGCAGTACGCCACGATCATCGCCACCCCCGAGCCGCGGTGGTGTCAGCGGTACCGCTGGCGGTGGCGATGATCGCCGCCAGCGTCGGCCCCAGACACGGGGTCCACCCCAAAGCGAACACCCCGCCCAACAGCGGGGCACCCACCAGGTGCGATACCTGACGAGGATGAAACCGCGCCTCCCGTTGCAGGACAGGAAAAGCACCGATAAACACCAGCCCCATCACAATGGTGATGACGCCACCGACGCGCTGAAGAATCTCGCGATTGACGATCAACGTCGAGGTGACACCAAAAATGGTGGCGGTGGCCAACACGAACACCACAGTGAACCCGGCGACAAACAATAGTGCAGCACCGGCCACCCGGAACCGCCGAATACCCTGCAGCGCATGACCGTCCGCCTCCGGGGAGTTTCCGCCTGCGGAAATGCCGACGAGATAGGACACATACCCGGGCACGAGCGGAATGACACAGGGTGAGGCGAACGAGATGAGTCCGGCCGCCAGGCATGCACCCAGCGCCAGAAGCAGCGGCCCACCGGCCGCTGCGGTCGAGAACGCCTCGCCTACCCCGGCCACCGCAAAGTCGGACACCTGCGCCCTCCTCGCTGTTTCGTGCACACACCGGACACGACCACCCTAACTACTACGCACAATAGTAGTTTTGTTCGGGGTGTATTCACACCCACGGACAGACGGCGTGCCCGCGCGGAGCGGCACGAATTAGAGCGCGCTGCCGGCTACCCAGGTGTCCCAGGGCACGCTCCAGTCGCCGTTTTGCCACAGTTCCAAGGCAGGCCCGCCGGTGTTGCGCACTTCCACAACGTCGCCGGTGACCGAGAAGTCGTAGAACCACCGGGCGTTGTCGGGGTTGAGGTTCAGACAGCCGGCGGACATGTTGGTATTGCCTTGCTGGGCAATGGTATCGACGAGCTCGTGCAAGTAGATACCGTCGTTGCTGATGCGGGTGGCGTAGTTGATCGATTGGCGATATCCGAGTCGAGAGTTCACCGGTAGCCCGTAGGTGGAGGAGTCCATGATGACCGGATTGGCCTTGTCCAGGACGGTGTAGATGCCCGGCTGAGTCCAAAAGTGGATGGTGCGGCCGTTCACCGTTTCGGTGCCGCCGCGGCCCATCGAGGTCGGCATGGTGCGCACCAGTTCCCCGTTGGCGTACACCGATACCTGCTTGGTGGTGTCATCGGCAATCGAGACGTGGGCATCGCCGATCGTGAAGGACACGCGCACGTCTTCTTGGCCGTATAGTCCGTTGCCCAGGTCCACTCCGTAGACGTCGGCTGCCACGGTGACCGCGGTGCCCGGTGCGTAGTAGTCGCGGGGCCGGTAGTGCGCGGTCTGATCATCGATCCAGTTCCATTGCCCTTCGACCGCCGGCTCGGTCTGCACTGACAGCGCTCGTTGGGCCGCGGCCCGGTCGGTGATCGGCTCATCGAACCGTACGGCCACCACCAGCCCTACCCCGTAGGCGCGTCCGGAACTGAGCGTGCCGCCGCCAGTCGTCAACAGCGACGGTTGCGTCAGGTTGTTCGGTGCGACCGTGGTGAACGCACTGGTGTGGTCGGCGGTCCGGCCTTGGGCGTCGGTACTTGTTGCGACCAGCTCATAGGTTTTGTTGTAGCCCAACGGCGTATCGGGTTTCCATGTCAGCCGGTCGGGGGTCATGATCCCTGGGATGAGGCGACCGTCGTCGTTGGTCATCACCACCTCCGCCAGGGTGCCGCCGGTGACGGTCACCATCACCGCGGTGAGCGGGTCGACATCGCGGGCACCGGGCGCGGGAGCAAATGTCACGGCGGGCGCGTCCACCGATGCCGACGCCCCCGAACGCGACGGCGGTGAGGAGGATCCCCCGTTACTGGAAGAGCACGCTGCTGCCACGCCAGTGATCAGCGCGCCGGCCCCGGCCACGAGCACACTCCGGCGATTGAGCTGCACCCCATTCCACCCAGACCGCTGCGTCGGCACTAAGAACACTCCTCCGTCGTGACTACTAGGACGATTAGTAGTTTACGGAACCAGAGCGGACATACCGGACACCGACGAAAACATTCGACAGGCCACGTTACGGGATCTCAACCCTGATTGAACCAAGGTCGGGAATTGCCGGCTATCCACTTGCGGTAACGAGACGGTGCGCCACCGCACCACGCGGTGGTGGGAGTTTGCCGTCGGGTGCGGCAGTGGAACCGATGGAGGGCGGCACAGAAAACTCGATCCGGTGCAATGGTTAGGCAGCTGCGGCGTCGAGGTCGGATGAGCCTCGGTGGACGGGCCCCGACGTGGCAGAGACAATAAAGGTATGAAACGGCTGGGAGCACTCGAAGCGGACGTCATGGACGTCCTGTGGAGCGCCGGACCGCAACCGCAGTCGGTGCACGACATCCTCGACGCCCTCGCAGATCGGCAGTTGGCGTACACCACCATCTTGACCGTCGTGACGAACCTGCACACCAAGGGCTTCCTCAACCGCGCCAAGGTGAGCCGTGCGTACCTGTACTCACCGGTGCAGACCAGGGAAGAAGCCACCTCCCAGGCCCTGCGAGACATCCTCGATCGCAGTGACGATTCGGCGGCAGTGCTGATGCATTTCGCCCAAACCGCCACCCCCGCAGAACAAGACGCTCTACGGAAAAGTCTTCGCACCAAGCAGGCTCGGCGGTGACCCTGGCCCTCACCCTGGGACTGGCCGCGGCACTGATCGCAGTGCTGATGCCGCGGCTATTGCTGCGTCCCCTGGCGACCACCGCGCCCAGGTCGATGGTCGCGCTCTGGCTGGGCAGCATCGCCGCGTTCTTCCTCCTCGCCGTCTCGGCGGTGGTCGTGGCCGCCTGGCCCCGCCACGCTCCCGGAGAAAGCCTCACCGACGTGTGGATCCGCTGTTTGAGCTCAGCGCAACACACCATGCGCCCCTGGGTCACCGAGATCATCATCTCGGTCGCAGTGGCCGTGGCTTCCTATATCGCGGTTCGGGTCGCGATCGTCAGCAGTCGCCACCGTCGCTCGCGCCTTCAACTACTGGACTACCACCACGACATCGTCACCGTGCTGGCGCGCACCGGCCAGCAGGACGGGCCGTACCCGATCCTGTGGCTCGATCATCCATTGCCCTTCGCCTACAGCATCGCCGGCAACCCCGGATTCGTCGTCGCCACCGAAGGCCTGAAAAAGTGTTTGACCTCCTCAGAGGCTCAAGCCGTACTCGACCACGAAAGGGCCCACCTCAACGGCCGCCACCACCGCATCCTCGCAGTCTGCGAAGTGCTGGCCTGCGCGCTGCCGTTCGTGCCGTTGATGACCCAAGCGCCGACCGCGATCGCGGCCCTGGTCGAACTCGACGCCGATCAGACCGCCGCCACCGCCAGTGGCGCCGCAGTCCTACGGTCAGCGTTGAGCCGGGTTATCGAACAACAACAAAGCACAATCACCCCCGGCCCCAGCCAGGCTGCGCCACGCACAGAGCCCACACCACCACCGACCGCCGACTACGCACCCTGGGTGCTCCCCTCGCCCCGCACCCGACCGCGTTGACCTACACCGCGTACGCCGTGATGCCCGCGGCCATCGCGGCCACCGCCGCAGTGGCGACCATGGCCGCGCTCTCAGCCCTCTTCTGCACCATCGTGTCCTGACCTGTCGCCCTTCGGAGGCTGATCAGAGTCAGGGGTTGGCGATGTCGGGGTGTGCGGTGTCGCCGCTGTTGGCTCTGCCGGCGGTGGGACTGCCTTGTTGTGGTCATCCTTGTCGTGGTCATCGCGGGAGTGCAGCACCAACAGCAGCGCAATCGCGCCCAACCCCGCCACGACCAGAACGATCACAACCACCACCACCCAGTTATCTGCCAGCTTGCCCTCGGGGTCATCGCCGGGATGCAAACCTGTTGACGGACTTGTTGTCGCCGGCACACCCGTCACCGTGCCCGCTGGCGGTGGCGGTTCAACACCTGTCGCCGAGGGCACCGACGCGGTCGGCGCTGACGACGACGGGGCCACCGAAAAAGCGACCTGGCCCGTGATCGGGTGTCCATCCGCAGAGACCACCCGGTAGTTCACGGTGTAGGCGCCCGAACCCAGAGCGGTTTGCACCTTGACACTGACCTGCGCTCCGGTGACCGCCGGGGCAGATACCTGCACCGGCTCGCTATCAGTGCTCAGGACCGCTACCTCGGCAAAATTTTTGGAGATGGACTGGTTGAACACCAAATCAATCGTTGCCGGAGCCTGTTCCAGGACCGCCCCATCGGTCGGGGTCGACGATGTCAGCGCACTATGCGCCGACGCCTGCCCCACACCCAGCAGCAACGAGCCCACTGCGGCGAGCGCGGCAATCGCGACCAGCCTTCCTACAGTCACCAGCCATGACGCGCGTCCAGATTCGTGTTGTCCCACGCCGCGAAACTACTATACGAAGTAGTAGTTAGCCGAAGGCGGTACACCCTCAGGCCTCGCTGCGGTGGGGGTCTGCGCATAGCTCAGTGACGCTCTCTGATCTGATGAACTCCCCTGTTTCCGGTAGGTCACCGCCCACGTCGCCCGTGGGGCGCACACTGAAGCGGGCGAGGAGTTCTCTTCGTTGGCTATCAACGGACAGGACCCCATGGACGGCGATGAGGTTCGCGCGGCCCTCGAGGTCAGTTGCACGATCGCAGTCGCCGTCGGCATGCTGATGGAATACAACAACGCGTCCTCCACCGAAGGCCTCGAGCTGCTGCACGCCATGGCGATTAGTTCGAAGATCAGCGTGCCCGACGCAGCGTGGGTGGTCATGACCACGGCCCCGATGGGCCGCCCCTGACGTGAGCAATACTGGGCTTTACCTATGCCGCTCCGATCACTTTCACCACCACCGTCATGCCACTGGTCCAACGCGGTTCTGCGCCAACATGATGCCGAGGAGGCGAACGGGCATGCCGGGTCAACAGAACGTGACTGCGCTCGTAGGTACTCCTCAGATCGCGGACTGCTAGATGTGTTTGCTCACGCGGAGGCTATGGCTTCCAATGCGGCGATAGTGGCCGAGAGTTTGGCGGACGCATCGGTGGCCACCGGCGCAAGTTCGGCGACCCCGGAGACCTCGACCATCAGGTCGGGATTCATCGCTTCGACGACCGAGTTCGATGGATTGGTGGGGTCGGTGCGGACCACGACGTTGCAGGGCAACAGCAGGCCGATCTGCCGGCTGACCCCCAGTGCGCGATGGGCCAAAGATGGATTACAGGCGCCCAGGATCAGGTAATTTTCCATGTCCGCATCGATCTTTGTTTTCAGAGTGTCTTTGACGTTGATCTCGGTGAGGATCCCAAAACCTTGGTCGGACAGTGCGGCGCGGGTTCGTGCGACTGCCTCATCGAACGGGAGGTTGAGGACGGTGGAGATGGCCAGTGCCATAATAGTTTTCCTTCCGGGCGGGGTGTACGTGTTCGGATTCAGCGGAGTTCGGTGCGGCGTGGTAGTCCCAGGCGGTGCATCAGCAGGCTGGCCGGGCACCAGCCAACAGCAGCGAAGAGCAGCAGGTTCACTGCTACGAAGGCGGTCAGCAGCAGCCACCAGGTCGACAGGCCAGTAGCCAGGGCCAGGCTCACGAGAATCATGAATCCTGCCAGAAGTGGCACTGCTCGGTCGACCGTCCACCTAGCGGAAGTTGTTCGGGTGTTCATCGGGTAGAGGCCTTTCTGGTGGGTGCTTAGTGGGAAAACGAGATCGCGGGCAAGACCTTTCGAAGCCAGATCGGTGACCACCATGCTGCCCGTCCGGTGATTCGGAGCAGTGCTGGTAGGAGCATGAGCCTGATCAGGACTGCGTCGAGCAGAACGGCAACACCGAGGATGATGCCCATCTCTTTGGGCGGCAACGGGTCCGCCAGTGCGAAGGTGAAGAACACCGCGACCATCACCGCTGCCGCGGCGAAGATGATCCGTCCCGAATGCGCCATGCCGTCGATCTGCGCAGTATCGGCATCGCCGGTGCGTTCAAAGTGTTCTTTGGCGGTCGCGAGCAGGAAGACGGTGTAGTCCATGGCAATCGCGAAAATCATGGCGAAGAAGAACACCGGCCCCCAACCGTCGAGAAACCCTTGCGGAGTGAATCCGAGCAGTCCGGACAAGTGTCCGTCCTGAAAGATCAGCTTGGCGACACCGAACGCTGCTCCGGTCGACAGGAGGCTGACGACGGTGCCGATCAGCGCAATCAGCGGGGCTTGCAGTGAGACCAACAGCAAGGTGAACCCGAGAACCAGGATGATGCCGACAATCAGCGGGAAGTAGTCGTTGAGGGCCTGTTGCAAATCAAGATTCTCGGCCGGCGCACCGCCGACCAGCGCATCAGCGGGCAGAACGTTGCGGAGGTCATCGACGATGGTGCCGAGCTCGGCATCGGAGGGATCAACCGCAGGCAGTGCTTGCATCAACACGTAGTTGGTGCCGTCGAGCGCCGGTAGCGGAGGGGTGATCATGCTGATGCCAGGGGTTTGTGCCGCCGTCGTGGCAGCCTGCTGCGCCTGTGCCGAGGGGGCCACGATCTGGAGCATGCCAGGAGCACCGTCCCCCATCTGCTGCTGAACCAGTTCATAACCCTGACGCACTGGTGCCTCCTCGGGGACCACCGAGATCGACGGCATAGCCACCTTGAGGCCAATGACCGGAATAGCCAGCGCAATCAACACCGCCAGCGAGCCGATCGCGAACGGCCACGGATGGTTGTGCAAGATCGTGCCCCACCGTTCGAACAACGGCGAACGATGTTGCTGACGTTGGGCGTACGGGAGCGAAGCAGCGTTCACCTTCGGACCCAGTGCGCCTAGGGTGGCCGGGAGCAACGTCAACGTAGCCGCGAGAACAAAGGTCACCGCGAGCATGATGCCCACAGCCATCGTCCGCACCGCCGGAGCCGGCACCAACAACACCGCCGATAAACTCACCAACACGGTCAAGCCCGACAGCACCACAGCTTTACCGGCGGTATCCATCGTTTCGGCGACCGCATGGGCCTTGCTGGTGTGATGTCTGAGAGCGTCCCGGAATCGGGAGACGATGAACAGTGCGTAATCGATGCCCAGGGCGAGGGCGAACATCATCGCAAAGTTCATGGCCCACACCGAGATCGGCGTCACCTGATTGAGCACAACGAGGCCACCGGCCGACGCGATTAGCCCCGCGATGGTGAGCAGCAACGGCAGCCCCGCGGCCACAAGCGAGCCGAACGCCAAGACCATGATCGCCAGAGTGACCGGCCACGAGAACAATTCGGCCTTGATCATTGCGTCATGGTTGGCCTTATTGAAATCGCTCCACAAGGCCGAGGCCCCTGTGGGATACACCTCGACACCATCGCCGGACAGTCCGGTGAGCTCCGCCTTGACCTCGTCGACAGCCCGCACCATGTCGTCGGTGTTCGCATTCGCGCCGGCGATCAAGATGCCGGTGTGCTGATCCGGACTGATCGTCATCCCCGGTTGTGGGGGCACCACCGCTCCGAACCGGGAGTCACCGCCGAACACTGTCGTGGCATTCGCGATCGTTTCTTGCATCACCGGGCTGTTGATGGTGTCGCGGTCAGAATGGATGACGACCTGCACCGCAGCCGACGAGTTCCCGCCGAAGTGCTGCTGCGCCAGCTCCCGCACCTGCACGGACTCAGACCCGTTGGCCTGCCAGCCGGCACCGGCCAAGGAAGAAAACACCGATGGCGCGGCCGCCCCGAGACCGACGAGCACCAACAACCAGACGGCGAAGACCCAGCGGGATCGCCCAGCCATCGCCGCACCCCACCGGCCCAGCAGACCAGGCGCTGAGCTCGGTGGCGAACTGGGCTCTTGTTCGGTGGTCGAGATGCCGGGCATGGAGACGATCCTTCTTTCTAGGTGAAGACTGAATACCCCCTGGGGTATGTACGGAGCCCGACGGTACCCCCGGGGTATCATTGGGTCAACCCTCGATCGGACCGCGTTCCCATACCCCCTGGGGTACCGTGACGCTTGTTACACAAACAGAGAGGCATGACCGGTGACCGGTGACGAAGAATCAATGGCGGCCGTACTGAACCGACTCCGCCGGGCACAGGGACAACTCTCCGGGGTGATCGCGATGATCGAAGCAGGCCGCGACTGCAAAGACGTCGTCACCCAACTGGCTGCAGTGTCCCGAGCTCTCGACCGCGCCGGTTTCAAGATTGTCGCCTCAGGAATGCGCCAATGCATCAACGGCGCCGACGGCGACCAACCGCCCTTGACCGAAGCCGAACTGGAGAAACTGTTCCTAGCCCTAGCCTGACACCCTTACCAAACATCAGAGCTGTTGTGCGGACCAAGATACGAAGTCCTCGGACGGACTCACCTATCGACAGCGGGCCGAAATAAGGCAATAGTCAGCAGTACGATCACCGCATCCGCCTATGCGCGATCCACACAATCGCCAACCGCTGCGGCCTCAACCCACTACCCGTGGCGCAGAACACATTTCAGCACCGACCAGGCCGGTTCGGCGTGGACGATGACCGGTTACACGCTCGCCCTGGCCGCGGTCATCCCGCTGTCGAGCTGGCCGCCGCACGTTTCGGCACCAAGAAGGTTTAGTTTCGGCACCAAGAAGGTCTATCTGACATCGCTGGTGCTGTTCGTCCTGGGCTCGGTCACCAACCGAGAGCTGACCTGAAACACGCACACGTGTCCGTTGCAGTAGAGACCGTGCGACCGTTCCTTTCACCACTACGCCGACAGTGACGTCGTACTGGGTTTCGGGACCAGCCCCGACAGAGAGCGCGGCGACCTGCCCGGTGAAGATTTGGGCGCCACGGCCCCAAGTACCACCTGCGTTGCGTAAGAGTCTGTCTAAGCGATTTAAGCACCCTCGTTAGAGCCAGCCAACCGGACGGGGTACAACCAATCTGGTACTTGGCGGGTAGTTCCGTCGGGGAGCCTTCGCTCGTCTATTGCGAGCAACTGTGTTGCTCGCGCACCTCGTGCGCTCACGGGAGAGCATTGTTCTCACAGGATTGATGCGTCACGCTCGGCGAGCCACGCCACTGGGTCCACGTTCTGTCCTGAGGGGTCCTGCACCTCGAAGTGCAAGTGGGGTCCTGTGGATTGTCCGCGGTTACCGACGGTGGCGATCTCCTGGCCGGCGGTGACGAATTGTCCCACCGTGACGGTGTTTTCGTTGTTGTGTCCGTAGGTAGTGATGGTCCCGTCGTTGTGCTGGATGCGAACCCACAGCCCGAATCCCTGTGCCGGGCCCGAGCTGATGACCACCCCGTCGGCGACGGCAACGATGGGTGTTCCTGTCGAGTTGGCGATGTCGATGCCTTGGTGGTTGCGGCCGTCACCGAACGGGGAAGTGATTGTCCCCGAGGTCGGCGCGACGTACTGCCGGCCGACGGTCGAAATCTCAGTTGGAGTTTCGATTGGTGCCGGCGGGCTGGAGGTGTCCGGAGGCAGTGGTGGCGTGGTCGACGGGACGGGCGCCGACGGAGTTGCCGGTGCGGCGCTGGGTACGGGGGCGTGGATCCGATAGATGCCGTCGATTCGATGGCCTGTGTGGTGGTTGTCGATGGCGGCGGCGGCGTCAGTTCAGGAGTTGCGGGCGCGGTGGCGCTGAGCTGCCCGGCGTGTGTGGGTGATGCGAGCGCAGGTGCAGGTGCAGGTGCGAAAGAGGATGCCAGAGTGTGGACGATGGTCGGGCTGTGCGGAGTCCCGGCGGCGGTGAGAGTGGCAATGATGTCACCGAAGTGCAGCGCTCTCATTGCTTCGGTGGTCTCGCTGGGATCGAGATTGGCTAGGGGGCTCAGGCATTGGGCGAGGGCCTGGGCATCGACGTAGGGGGCACCGAGGGTGGCGAGTGACCACTGGGCAACGCATGTGCCCACCTCGCGGCCCACTCCTGTCAGAGCAGCAACGCCGTTGTCGGTGACCATCGCCTGGGCGTTCATTACCGCCAGCTGCAGCAATTCTCGTCGGATGTGGGTGCTGTCGGCGACGGGCTGATCTCCCGACGCCACGTCGGCGACCTCGTCGGACACGAGCTGATGGGCGTTCATCAGGGAGAGCTCGGGTGCTGACGCCGGCTGCTGTTCTTGCTGTGGGTGGACAAGAACTAACGCCCCGGCTGCGGCGACCACACAGCCTGTGGAGGTTGCCGCTGTCCAACGGCGGCGTGTTCGCGGTCTGCGGGAACGAACAAATACTTCAAAGCGCACGGCAACGCTCCTTTTGGAGGTGTCGGGAAGGGGCGGACCGCACGAGTTTTGACAGGGTCCACCACCGGGCGTAGACCCCACTATTGCACTCCTTTCCCAGATGCACCATAGGAAACAGCAGCCTCATCTGAATCACAAACATGTGATTACAGGAGTCGGCTCAGCGCGTGAGATCGATTGTGTGCCCGTAAATTTGGTCCACACTCACTGTTCGACGCAAGTTTCTGGCGAGGTGCACTTAGTGCGGCTGCGACGAGCGACCCCGCGTAGGCACTGGGCAGCAGACACAAGTTTCTGTCATCGGCGGGACTGTCCACTACGATAAGGGTCAATACCTCCCAGGGGTAAACCCAGAAAACGACAGCGAGCGCAGACACAAAGGGGGTGGACGATGTCAGGGTTTGTAGGCGGTCATGGCAGCACTGATGTTGTCCTGCGTCATCGGCCGGGCCGCGGTCGCTGGTTGACCGCGGCGGCGATGGCGTGCGCCGCTTTCGCTGTACTTGTGGGCGTGTTGTTGATGCATTCGGTGCCTATGGTGCACCCACCGGCCGGGCACGGTTTAGCCGGTGTTTCCACCGCTACGGTCACGCACCCGGCTAGCCATGACCACACCGCCCTCGCCGATCTGACCGCCCTCGGGATGCACGGCGCAGGCGTGGTGATGGATATGGGTTGCGGCGACGGCTGTACGCCGCACACCGGGATGGCGATGTGCATGGCGGTGGTCAGTGTGGTGGCTGCCCTGCTGATGACACGTCGGCTAGTGGCGCATCTGCCCACCGTCGGTGGGGCCCACCAGATGCGGTGGACGGGCAGGTACACCTCGCGTGCACCGCCGTGGGCGACACCCTCGTTGGAGAAGTTGTCGGTGTTGCGGATCTGACAGACGAAGTGCCCTGGGCACTTTCGTTGTGACGTTGTACGTGCTTATCGGCGCGTCGCGATCCCTGATCCCCACACATCCACATTTCTTTTCCAAGGAGACGATTATGTTCTTGACCCGTTCTGCCCGACTCAAAGTTGTTGTATCCGGTGCTGGTGTCGCTGCGGCCGTGGTGTTGGCCGGCTGTGGCGGTGACGGTGGCCACGACATGGATTCGATGGGTGGCGACTCGATGTCGGCGCCTGCATCTACCAGCACGACCGCTCCCTCGACTTCGACGGGGGCCACCGCCCAATTCAACGACGCCGATGTGATGTTCGCCCAAATGATGTACCCCCACCACGCCCAGGCTGTCGAGATGGCCGAGCTGGTACAGGGACGCACCACCAATCCTCAGGTCATCGAGCTGGCCGCGGCGATCAAAGCCGCTCAAGGCCCGGAAATGGCGCAATTACAGCAGTGGCTGCAGCAGTGGGGTAAACCTGCTCCGAGCGCCGATATGGGCAGCATGGACCACGGCAGCGACGGCATGAGCGGCATGATGTCTGAGCAAGATATGACCGAGCTCAAAGCCAAAAACGGCGCCGAGTTCGATCAGGCGTGGCTGACAATGATGATCGAGCACCACACCGGTGCGATCGAGATGGCCAACACCGAAATCGCGGACGGCTCTAACGAGCAGGCCAAAGAGATGGCTCGCACAATCGTGCAAACCCAGCAGGCCGAAATCGACACCATGAAGTCGCTACAAGCCCAGTCCTAACCCCTCAACAACTGTCGCAGGGCCGGAACCTACTGATGCGGTCAGTAGGTTCCGCCCTCGACCAGTTGCCCCCTCACCCTTCTTCACCTCAGGAACGGCTCCCTCCCCCGGCCCTCTGGCCGGGGGGCGGGGCCGCTGAGCTTTGACTTACGGAGATTTCATGCGCACCCCTCATCACCGAGGGCTCCTGGTGCTGGTGCTCGTCATGGCGACACTGGCCGCCTGTAGTTCCTCCCCCTCACCGTCGACGTTGAGTTCATCCTCACCGGCAGCAACCTCGGCGGTCGACGCGCCGCAACTGACCATCACCCCCGGCGACGGCACCACCACGGTGAAGCCCACCGACCGGGTTGAGGTTCAAACATCTATGGGCACCTTGGAATCGGTGGTGCTGACCAACGAGACCGGAGCCCAGATCGCCGGGTTCTACACCCCGGACCGAATAGATTGGAAACCCGCTGTTCCCTTGGGGTATGGCCGTACTTACACGCTGACCGCCACTGCTGTTCACGAGGATCAACGCACCGAACGCACCATCTCGTTCTCGACGGTCACACCGGGTAACCAGACCAAACCGACCTTTGTCAGCACCGGCGGAAACCTGCTCACCGACGACGCCACCTACGGGGTAGGGATGGTGGTGGTCGCCCAGTTCGACGAGCCGATCGGCGACCGGGCCGCCGCCGAACGTTCACTCGAGGTGCGGACCGATCCCCCAGTCACCGGTTCGTGGAACTGGGTCGACGAGCGAAACGTGCACTGGCGTCCTCGCGAGTACTACGCCCCCGGGATCACCGTGACCGTAAGCGCGAACATCTACGGGGTTCAGTTGGGAGAGAACCTATTTGGGCAAGAGGACGTATCGACCTCATTCACCATTGGTGATGCGCACGTCTCGATCGCCGATGACACCACCAAACAAGTCTCGGTGTTCAGCAACGGCGAGCTGGTGCGCACCATGCCTACCTCGATGGGTCGCGGCGGCACCGAAACGGTCAATGGCCGCACCATCCATTTCTGGACTCAGTCGGGCACGTACACCGTCCTGGACAAGGCCAACCCGGTCATCATGGATTCCTCCACCTACGGACTCCCGGTGAACTCTCGCCTGGGCTATCGCCAGTCGATCAACTACGCCACCCGCATCAGCAACGACGGCATCTACCTGCACGAGCTTGTTGACACCATCGCCCAGCAGGGCAACACCAACATGTCCGCCGGATGCCTCAATCTCAACCCGGACAATGCGCGCTGGTTTTACGACTTCTCGGTACCAGGCGACATCGTCGAGGTCCGCAACACCGGAGGCCCCCCACTGGAGCTCTGGCAGAACGGTGACTGGAGTGTGCCGTGGGACCAGTGGCTCGATGGAAGTGCGCTGCAATGATATTCACTGCCCAACGACGCAGGGCCGCAGCAGTAGTGTTCCTGGTGGGCGTGGTGGCGGTAGCGACTGGGTGCACCTCCGCCGCCCCTGCCCCCCGCCAGAATCCCTCAGCTGGTGTCGGCGACGTCACCGAGGCGATCACACTGTCTCCGGAGCTGACGCATCTGCATGGGCTGCAGCTGTCCGCCGATCGCACGCTACTGGCCGGAACCCACACCGGGCTGGCTGCGATCACCCCCGCCGGCGCCACCACCGCCGTGGGCACCTCCGATGACGACCTGATGGGTCTAAGCGGGATACCGGGCACTGATGTGGTCTTTGCCTCGGGGCATCCCGGCCGGTCCAGTTCGGCCCCCAATCCCTTGGGGCTGCGGGCCAGTACCGACGGTGGACGCACCTGGCAGGATCGCTCGCTAGTGGGCGAGGTCGACTTTCATGTGCTTGCCGCCGACGAGGGCCTCCTGATCGGCTCTGATGGGGGTGCACGCCTGCTGATCTCCACTGACGCCGGCCACACCTGGAGTGCTGGAGCGCAGTTGGTGCCACGAACGCTGGCGATCAGCGCCGACGGTATCTGGGCAGCCACCGAGGACGGGATCGTGTGGCGTAGCACCGACGGCGGGCGCTCGTTTGCCCGCATCGCCGCGCCGACCATCGCGCTTCTGGCAGGCAGCGGCAGCGCGCTGTGGGCGATCGATGCCGACGGGTACGCCTGGCAACACTTCGAAAACCGGCCGTGGCTCAAGCATTCGTGGATCGGTGCTCCGCACGCACTCACCGTCGCGCCCGACGGCCTTGCCTATGCGGCGTCGACCACCCAGTTGTGGGTTCTCCAACCCCTCACTTGAATACCCTAGGGGGTATGGTAGACATGGGGTGGGCCTTGATTGAGGGTCTCCGCGCAGGGCATGACCCGTGCGGCACTGAAGAAGAAATGGGGTTGTCATGAGTACGTCCACTGTCACTGTCACCGGAATGACCTGCGGACATTGCGCTTCGTCGGTCCGGGAAGAGGTCGGCGCCCTGGCGGGTGTGAGCGAGGTCGATGTTGACCTGAGCACCGGCAAAGTGACCATCACCAGCACCGACACCATCGAGCCGTCGGCGGTCAGGGCTGCGGTGGCTGAGGCGGGGTACCAGGTCGCCGAGTGACAACGGCAGACCCCGGCGCCGGACGAATGTCGGTGCGGCGCCGGGTATCTGCCCTTCCCACCCGTTACATGAGCGAGGAGAACGATTGTGAACACGGCGACCCGGTTAGCTCTGTACGGTGCGGGTCTGGTGGCCGTCTTTGTCGCCGCCTTCATCGCGGCCGGTGCTGTGGTGCCTGATCGGGTCGCGAGCGACTGGACCACTTCAGCCGACCACACCGCCCATACCCCCACCACGGACGCCGCTACTGCCCCTGCACCCGAGGCCGCACCGGTACGCGGGGTGTCGATCGCCGCTGACGGCTTTGCCTTGACCGGCCTAGCAGCCCCCACCCGCGTCGGTGAGAGCGGCGAGCTGGCATTCACCATCGCCGGCCCGGACGGTCGCCCCGTCACCTCGTTTGCCACGTCCCACGACAAACAGCTGCATGCGATCATCGTCGCCACAGATGGCAGCCACTATCAGCACGTGCACCCCACGATGGACGCCGGTGGGCGGTGGGCGTTGCCGTGGCAATGGCCCGCTGCCGGCAGCTATCGCGTCTTCGCTGATTTCGTGCCCGCGGCCACCGGAACCGCCCTCACGCTGACCAGCACTGTGACCGTGGCCGGCGAGGTAGCACCATCGTTGCCGCGGCCAGTAAGCGCGACCGATGACGTGGCTGGCTTTCAGGTCAGCCTCCAGGGAAGCCTCAGCACCGCCGGCACCTCGATGGTCACGGCCCGCATCAGCCGCGACGGCAACCCTGTGATGACCCTGCAGCCTTACCTGGGCGCCTACGGACACCTCGTTGCCCTCCGTGAGGGCGATCTGGCCTACCTGCATGTGCACCCCGAAGGCGCGTCCCCCAGTGGCCCGGACCAACTTTCCGGTCCGCACGTGCAGTTCGCGACGAGCGCACCCACCCCGGGCCGGTATCTGCTGTATTTCGATTTTCAGGTGGACGGCCAAGTCCACACCGCCGAGTTCGTCCTGCAGACCACCGGGGCGCAACCCACGGCGCCACCGGCAGGACAACCCGCCCCGAACCCGTCTGCGCCCACCGACGCCCACGGTGGTCACTAACCACCGCCATTGGACAACCACCGCTGTTCGGCGTCCCGCCAGCGCTAACCATTCCCGAGGAGCATCTATGGTCACCGCACCTGCATCCCAGCCCGAGGCTGCGATCGAACTCGAGATCGGCGGCATGACCTGCGCGTCATGCGCCAACCGGGTCGAACGAAAACTCAACAAGCTGCCCGGGGTGACCGCGACAGTGAACTACGCGACCGAAAAGGCGAAGGTCACCGCAGCCTCCCCTAACCTGGATCCACACACCCTGATTGCCGCTGTCGAGGACGCTGGCTACACCGCCGCACTTCCTACCTCCGGCCCCGCCGATGGCAGTGGCGCCGACGACGAGCAGGCGCGCCCTGATCGCGAGCTCGTCGCGTTACGTCAGCGTCTATGGGTGTCGGTGGCCCTCACCGTTCCAGTCATCGCACTGGCGATGATTCCGGCGTTGCAATTCACCTACTGGCAATGGGCCTCACTCACCCTGGCCGCACCGGTAATCGTATGGGGGGCTTGGCCGTTTCACACAGCGGCATGGACGAACCTGCGCCACGGAGCGGCCACCATGGACACCCTGGTGTCGGTCGGCACCCTGGCAGCCTTGGCCTGGTCGATTTACGCGCTGTTCTGGGGTACTGCCGGGCAACCGGGGATGACCCACGGTTTTGAGCTGACCGTTTCTCCGTCCGACGGCGCAGGCAACATCTACCTGGAAGTAGCCGCGGGAGTCACCATGTTCGTCTTGGCCGGCCGCTACTTCGAAAAGCAATCCAAACGCCAAGCAGGCGCGGCACTGCGGGCCTTGCTTGAACTCGGCGCCAAAGAGGTGGCCGTGCTGCGCAACGGCACCGAAACGCAAATCCCGATCGCCCAGTTGCAGGTGGGCGACAGCTTGTGGTGCGACCCGGAGAAAAGATCGCCACCGACGGGGTCATCATCACAGGAAACTCCGCGGTCGATGCAAGCATGCTGACCGGTGAATCACTACCGGTGGAAGTCAGCGAAGGTGATGCGGTCACCGGTGCCACCGTCAACGCCGGCGGCCGGCTCATCGTGCGGGCCACCCGTGTGGGCTCCGATACCCAGTTGGCGCGAATGGCCCAACTCGTCGAAGACGCCCAATCAGGCAAAGCCCAAGTCCAGCGACTCGCTGATCGCATTTCCGGGATCTTCGTCCCCATCGTCATCGCTATCGCAGTCGCCGTTCTAGGAGGCTGGATCGGTGCCGGGTTCCCGCTCAGCGCCGCCTTCACCGCCGCCGTAGCGGTGCTGATCATCGCCTGCCCCTGCGCGCTGGGGTTAGCCACTCCGACCGCATTGCTGGTGGGCACCGGCCGCGGCGCGCAACTGGGAATCCTCATCAAAGGGCCCGAAGTACTCGAATCGACCCGCGCTGTGGACACCATCGTTCTAGACAAGACCGGCACGGTGACCACTGGAACGATGACCCTGCACGACATCGTCACCGCCCCCGGTACCTCTTCCGACGATGTCTTGCGTCTGGCCGGCGCGCTCGAGCACGCCTCCGAACACCCGATCGCCCGGGCCATCGCCGCCGCGGCCGACCAAGCCGGCCCACTGCCGTCGGTGGAGTCGTTCACCAGCGTGGACGGCAAAGGCGTACACGGTGTCATCGACGGTCACGCTGTACTGGTGGGCCGTGAAAGCTTGCTTGCCGACTGGTCCCTCCATCTCGACGACACCCTGTCCGCAGCCAAGTCTGCCGCCGAGCAGACCGGCCAAACTGCGGTGGCCGTCGCCTGGGATGGGCACGTGCAAGGTGTGCTGGTGGTCGCCGACACGGTGAAGCCGACCAGCGCCGCCGCGATCGCGCAGTTCACTGCCCTGGGCCTGACCCCGATCCTGCTGACCGGGGACAACCGCGCCGCCGCCGATCATGTCGCCGCCCAGGTCGGTATCACCGAGGTCATCGCCGAGGTCCTGCCCCAGGACAAACTCACCGTCATCGCCGACCTGCAGAAAAAGGGCAAAACAGTGGCCATGGTGGGCGATGGGGTCAATGACGCTGCCGCCCTTGCCCAGGCCGATCTGGGCCTAGCCATGGGTACCGGCACAGACGTGGCCATCGAAGCCGCCGACATCACCTTGGTACGTGGCGATCTGCGCTCGGCCGCAGACGCCATCCGGTTGGCCCGCAGAACCCTACGGACCATCAAGATGAACTTGTTCTGGGCATTCGCCTACAACATTGCCGCAATACCCCTGGCCGCTCTTGGGTTGCTCAACCCCATGCTTGCCGGTGCCGCGATGGCCTTTTCCAGTGTGTTCGTGGTCAGCAATAGCTTGCGACTACGCACGTTCACCTCCCAGGCCACCTCGACCCCCTCGCTCACGCCCGACGCACCGGCCCGGTCGCTGCAGCACGCCTGACCACCCACCCACCAACAGCTTCACCCTCGACTAATACCCCTGGGGGTATAGGATGGTAGTTATGAACGCTTCTCATCACCACCACCAGGGCCAGTCGATGCCCACACCGGCATCGACCGGGGCACACCCGCCCGTATCGAGCCCCGGCCATGCCGAGGACGCCGAAGCTCGTGGGATGCACGGTCATACCGACCATGAGCACCCTGGCCATAACGCGGGTGACCATCAGGGCCACACCGATGACCACAGCGGCCATCAGGGCCACGCCGGGCATGGTGACCATGTGGGCCAGTTCCGGCGCCTGTTCTGGATCATGCTGCTGCTGGCCATCCCTGTCGTCGGTTTTTCGAGCATGTTCGCCATGCTGGTGGGCTACGACGTGCCCGACTCTGGAGCAGTGTCGTGGATCTCGCCGATTCTGGGTACGGTGATGTTCGCCTGGGGCGGCCGCCCCTTCCTGGTCGGCGCAGCCAGCGAGGTGCGATCACGGACTCCAGGCATGATGCTCCTCATCGGACTGGCGATCACGGTGGCGTTCGTGGCGTCGTGGGGCGCAAGCATTGGACTGCTCGACCACCAACTCGATTTCTGGTGGGAACTGGCCCTGCTGATCGTGATCATGTTGTTGGGGCACTGGATCGAAATGCGGTCGCTGGCCCAAACCACTTCCGCGCTGGACTCGCTGGCCGCTCTGTTGCCCGATGAGGCCGAGCGTATCGACGGCGACAACATAGTCACCGTCTCACCTGCACAGCTACAGGTCGGCGACGTGGTCATCGTCCGTCCAGGGGCAAGTGTGCCCGCAGACGGAAAGATCGTCGAGGGCACTGCCGAGATGGATGAGTCGATGGTGACCGGTGAATCAAAAACGGTGCGCCGCAACGTCAACGACATGGTCGTTGCTGGCACTGTCGCTACCGACTCGGGTGTGCGCGTGCAGGTTACCGCCACCGGTGACGACACCGCACTGGCCGGTATCCAACGGTTGGTCTCTGAAGCTCAGAACTCGTCGTCTCGGGCCCAACGGCTCGCCGACACCGCCGCTGCCTGGCTGTTTTGGTTCGCCCTGGGTGCAGCGGTACTGACCGCCATTGTTTGGACAGTACTTGGCTATCCGGATGACGCGGTCGTGCGCACCATCACCGTCCTGGTCATCGCTTGCCCTCACGCACTGGGATTGGCGATCCCGCTGGTGGTGGCCATCGCGACCGAGCGCGCTGCCCGCGGTGGTGTGTTGATCAAAGACCGCCTCGCGCTGGAGAGTATGCGCACCGTGGACACCGTGTTGTTCGACAAGACCGGCACCCTCACCAAAGGTGAACCCACCGTGACTGCCGTGCACACCACAGCAGGCCACACCGAAGATGAGGTGCTTGCGGCCGCGGCCGCGGCCGAAGCCGACAGTGAACACCCGCTGGGTAGAGCGATCGTGCACGCAGCCCGCACGCGTGCTCTATCTCTGAGCAGGGCCCGCGAGTTCAGTTCGTCACCGGCAGTGGGTGTATCGGCACTCGTGGACGGACGCCGCATTCAAGTCGGTGGCCCACGGCTGCTGGAGCAGTACCACCTTGCTGAACTCGACATCGCCGACACCTGGCGAACCGACGGTGCCATCATCCTTCATGTGTTGGCCGACGGAAACCCGATCGGAGCACTGAAATTAGCCGATGAAATACGCAGCGAATCGCGTGAAGCCGTCGCCGCGCTCCACAAACTCGGCGTGCAAGTGGTCATGATCACCGGTGACGCGCACGCTGTGGCCCAGTCGGTGGCCGCCGAACTCGGTATTGACCGCGTGTTCGCCGGCGTCCGCCCAGAAGACAAGGCCTCCAAAGTCAAAGCGCTCCAAAGCGAGGGACGAAAGACAGCCATGGTCGGTGACGGCGTCAACGACGCCCCCGCACTCGCCCAAGCCGACGTCGGCATCGCCATCGGCGCCGGCACCGACGTCGCAATCGGCTCAGCCGGCGTCATCTTGGCCAGCGACGACCCCAGGTCGGTACTATCGGTCATCGAGCTGTCGCGGGCGAGCTACCGAAAAATGAAGCAGAACCTCTGGTGGGCCGCCGGTTACAACCTGATTTCGGTTCCCCTTGCTGCCGGGGTACTTGCCAGTATCGGTTTCGTCTTGCCCATGTCCGTCGGCGCAATCTTGATGTCGGCGTCCACGGTGGTCGTGGCGCTCAACGCCCAGCTGTTGCGGCGACTGGACCTGCGACCGGAGATCAGCGCGACCACCGCAGGCAGCCGGTAGCCACCTACAATGCACACGCCCGACAACGAAGGACTCACATGGCTGCCAAAACCCCCACCCACGACGGGGATCACCCTGCCCCCCACGGATACATTGACGACAAGAAGAAGTACCTCGCTCGCCTCAAACGCATCGAGGGCCAAGCCCGAGGGCTGCACCGCATGGTCGATGAAGAGCAATACTGCATCGACATCCTCACCCAGATCTCCGCGCTGACCAAAGCGCTCGAAGGCGTCGCCATCGGCCTGCTCGACGACCACCTCAAACACTGCGTCGTCGACGCCGCTAAGACAGGTGGTGCGCAGGCCGACCTCAAACTCAAAGAAGCCTCCGATGCAATCGCCCGGCTAGTGCGCTCCTAAACAAGTCTCGCTTTCCTCACCCTTGGAAAGCAGCCTCGGCAATTCGCGTTCGCTCCACGACCAAAGGCCTGCCCACCCGTCATGGCTCACACCACACGCCTGCCCCACTGGTTTTCCGTACTCGTCGTCGCCTCCGGGGCAACAATCGCGTTTACCTTGGGTCTGGTTCTCTCCGCCCCGTACGCCACCGACGTCGTCCACACCCGCCAGCCACACCCACCCAACATCACCGACCCCGGCTGGCCACACCTACACAACTGGGCCTGGGCAGCGACTGTAGGTGCCGTCATACTCACCATCTTGCTGCTCGGTATCCGTCGCATAGGCCGCGACTAGCGCTGGTCACCAGACGTGCAATAAGTGGTGAAACGTTCTCCCTGTCCTACACTTATGCAACTGGTGAATTGTCACCGAACCCTTGCGGGACACGGCAAAAGTACCAGGCACACTCTCCAGGCATAGTCTGCGCAAACTCGCCGATCATTTCCTCAAGGGCATCTAGCGAGGAAGGAAAGTGGGACTGCAACTCTCGGATCAACGCGGTGATCTGTTGCGTCGTCTGCACTCAAAACGCCCCTCGTCCCACTCGACGGCCCCTGTCTAAGTCACCTAACCAGCACTTAGTCATTGCGCAGCCTCAACAGCAAACAGTGCTCACGCGAAATCAGCGGGGTTTCCGGGCCAATCCGGTTACGCAACATCCCGGCGGCAACCTCGACAGCGACTGCCTGCGGAACCTGACCTCGACCGACCAGGCCCGCAACTCTTTAAATACCGACACGCAGAAAGCCGCGACCCTGGTGGAGGGTCGCGGCTTTCGCTGTCGGGGTTGGCTAGTCGGCGAGTTTGGCGACTGCCTGGGCCCAGAGGAAGTACTTGTTGGTGCCCAGATCGCGCACGGTCTTGATGTTGAACGCCTCTTTGAGGTGCTGGGCATCGCCCGGGCTCACACCCTGCAGTGCCTCAACGGGGGCGTCAGCGAGCTCACTGATCGGCTTTTCCTCGTACGCATTGTCGAACTTGTCGGCAATTCCACCCATGAAAATGAACTCCTGTGCTCGGCTCGGTGTACCCGGTTCGGCACACCGTCACCATCGTAGGAGCGTTCGACGACCGGATCCTGTCATCAACCACTGATTTGCACCCCTATGGCGTCGTGCCCAGCACTGATTCGAAGGCAAGGCACCCGGCGTGTTTGCGAGTGTCGCGCCAGCACCTGTCATTGCGCACTTCCCCGCCGGCGGCGACATCGTGACCGCAGTACGTGTGACGTGAATGCCGCGTGGGCATCCTGAACGGGTGCCGCCTGTTCCGGATCCGATGCTCGCCACCCTGGGCGAAGCCCCATCTGGCGAGGGATGGGCGTTCGAGTTCAAGTGGGGATGGGGCTCGCGCGCTGGTCGAAACCGGTTCTGCGAGAACGTATGTGTGGAGTAGGTAGGCACCGCAACAACTTTTCTTCCCACTTCCCCGAGATCGTTGCTGGTGTGCCCGCCGGCGTTGGGCGGCCGGCAGGCGATTCTCGATGGCGAGATCGTCGTACTCAATGCGGCCGGGCGGCCCTCGTTCAGCCGACTACAGCGACGGCTGCGGATTCCCAAACCCAGCCGATAGGCCCTGCGGATGGTCCCGGCGACGTTCTACGCCTTCGACATCCTCGCCCTAGACGGCCAGGACAACACTGCCCTGCCCTATCTCGAGCGCCGCGCCCTTCTCGACGGGCTGGCGTTGGCGGACACGTCGGTGCAAGCCCCACCGTACTGGATTGATGTTGACGATCAGGTGATGCTCGACATCGCCCGCGAGCACGGCCTAGAAGGCATTGTCGCCAAACGCCTTACCTCGACCTACCACACTGGTAGGCGCTCTTCGTCTTGGATCAAATCGCCGTTGCGGAGGACAACATCGGTGGTGGTGTGCGGTTGGGATCCCGGTCCACGCGGTGGGCTCCGGGCGCTGGTTCTCGGCGCCCGCAACCCTGCCGGCGACCTGTGCCACATCGGGCATGTGGGTACCGGGTTCAGCGCCAAAGACCGGCGCATTCTGCGCGTGCAGCTCGAGGCGATCGAGCAACCGACCCCACCATTCACCCAGCCGCTCACGGCCGATGCCGGCTCGTCGATGCGGTGGGTCAGGGCCGTCTACGTCGGCGATATCGAGTACCGCGAGTTCACCGGCCACCTGCGCGCCATCCCAGCTGGAAAGGACTGCGGGACATACCCGCATCCTCAGTCGGGTGGCCCGGCGATCATTAAGGGAGGTTGTGGCCCTGTCTGCGGGCCCGATCCTGGATCCCCTGCGTCTGCTCTTCCGCTGCCGACCGTTGGGGCTGGCGGTCGGCGCCCGGCGGGAGCGGGCGGAACAAGTGGCCGGCGCAGGCCGATGCTTCCGACTTGGATTGAAGTACGTCGTGGTGTTCGAACCGGCGGGTTCGTAGCCTGGCGCAGGAGAGCGCAGGGGGTGGCTCGGATGCTTCGTGCCGCCCTGCCGGCGTGTCATTGAGGGGCTGGCTTGGCCTGGGTGTGCCTTCCTCTGCGTTCTCCGTCTTTGGTCTGGCTCAACAGAGGCATGAACGCATCACGCCACGGGTGCGCTAAAAGTCGGAGTGCCGACCGGGGATTCCCATCTCAATACCGCTCACCGAAAGGAACCCATGATCGTCATCGGTATCGATCCGCACAAGTCCTCCCACACCGCCACCGCCGTCGACCCCGCCACCAACGTCGACCTCGGGTCGTTGCGCATCCAGTCCACTCTCTCGGACTACCAAAACCTGATTGAGTGGGCGGGTCGGTGGCCTGAGCGTCGGTGGGCGGTGGAGAACGGCAAAGGCCTCGGCCATCATTTGTCGTTGTGGTTGCTTGAACAGGGTGAGTCGGTCGTCGATGTCCCGTCCACCGCGACCGCCCGTGTCCGACAGCTCTCCAGGGGCGGTCGCCGCAAGAACGATCGCATTGACGCCGCGGCCGCGGCCTGTGTCGCGGTCCTGCAGGGTGAGGGCCGGCCGATCTATGCCGAGGACTACACCAGCGTGTTACGGGTCTCGATGAACGCCGCCGCAACCTGCTGCACACCAAGAATCGGCTGATCAATCAACTTCACGCGATCCTGCGTCAGCTTTTACCTGGCGGCGCCGCAAAGAATCTCGACTCGGAGAAGGCGTTCCATCTTCTCCGGACGTTTGAGGCCCGCACCGCTGCTGACGGTGTGCGACGTGCGATCGGCCTCGAGCTGGTCGGGGATGCCCGGCGGTGCACGGTCCAGATCTCCGACATCACCGAACGTACCGAGCATGCGCTAGCCGACTGCGGATCAACCCTGACCACCATCTTCGGCTGCGGTCCCGTCACCGCTGGCCGCATCATCGCCCGCACTGGCAACCCATTCCGGTTTCAGTCCGAATCGGCGTTCGCCACCTACACCGGTACCGCCCCCGTTCAGGTCGCCTCCGCCGACACCAGCCGCCACCGCCTCTCCCGTGACGGCGACCGCACACTGAACTCAGCGATCCACATCATCGCCGTGTGCCAGAGCATCAACGCCAACAGTCCCGGCTACACCTACCTGCACTCCAAAATGGACGCCGGGATGACCCGCCGGTCAGCCATGCGCTGCCTCAAACGCCAAGTCGCAAAGAAACTCTGGCGCACCATGTGCGACGACCACCGACGATGGCAAGCACTCCAGCAACTCGAAAGCCCAGCGATGTAAACCTCGACAGATCCCCGGTCGTCGCGGCGCAACACCCGCCTGCGACGGCTATTCCGGTGTGGCGGCGAAGGGGCGGGGACCTGCTTCCCGCGTACCCCGAATCGATGTGAGTGCGCCAGGTCCCCGCTCGCCTAGAGCGTACTAGGCGTTCGAACATGGGTTCGCTAGCTGGGGTGTGCGCATGAATAAGAACCCGTGGCGACCTATTTTGGGCATGAAAAAGCCCCGTGCGTCGAATTGGGTTCGACCACGGGGCTTGCAAGAACGCCCAGGGGGTTGGAGGGCGCGCAACCAGTGGGTGCGCGGCGCCTTACGGCGACATCAGCGTCTCCATGGCAGGGATATAGGTGTTACTTCCGGCGCCAGGCCCGCACCGGCACAGCGAGGGCTTTGAGCAAGCGCTCGACGCGTCGCACCGGTGCTTCGCGGCCACCGAGGACCACGAGGTAGAGCAGCGGAAGAACACCCACCCCGAGCAGAGTGAGAGCGATCAGTCCCAGGACGCAGAACGCAGAGACGTCTCCGAACATTTGGTTACCCCTTAGGTGAGGTGCGCCGCGCACGCCGACGAGACCAGCCACCACGAGGGCGTGCCGGTCGGCGATGCGTGACAGGGTGATGGCCCGATGCTGGCCAGACGGTCAGCGGGCACAAAAAACCGGCCAGTGGCCGGTTGTGCGCATAGTTCTAGCGCGTCATCAGTGTTGCACAGTTTCTGTGGATAACTTGTCGCTGCGGCTGGGCGAGTCTGCACCTGCGGCTTCCTCCGAGGGCGATGCCCGCCCGTGCCCGGGCAGCTCGCTGCAGCGTTCACCTGTTGTTGGTTTGCAGCGTATATCGACACCTGTCAATATTGAAGTATGTCGATACAAGAGGGATCTGAGGGCGGTGCGTGCTGTTCTCCGCTGGTGCGTGAGCCGTTGACCGAGGATTGGGCCGCTGATCTGGCGCGGATGTTCAAATCGTTGGCCGATCCGGTCCGGTTGCGGATGCTGAGCCTGATCGCCAGTCACGCGGGCGGTGAGGCGTGCGTCTGCGATCTCTCCGACTCGTTCGACCTGTCCCAGCCCACGATCTCCCATCACCTCAAGGTGCTGCGCTCGGCCGGTCTGCTCGACTGCGAACGCCGAGGCACGTGGGTTTATTACTGGGTGATCCCCTCGGCGCTGCAGCAACTGTCGGCGGTGCTCCTGGTGGAGAGCACCATGACGGTGCCGGCCGAGACCCAGGCGGAGGTCGACGCATGAGCCAGAGCACCGCCGAGCACCCGGCCGTGGTCGGCAAACTGTCGACCCTGGATCGGTTCCTGCCGGTATGGATCGGAGTGGCGATGGTCGCCGGCCTACTGTTGGGCCGAATGATTCCGGGCCTGGACGATGTGGTGAGCGCGGTCGAGATCGATGGCATCTCCCTGCCCATCGCGATCGGACTGCTGATCATGATGTACCCGGTCTTGGCGAAAGTGCGGTACGACCGCCTCGACACCGTCACCGGTGACCGCAAGCTGCTGATCGGCTCGCTGGTGTTGAACTGGGTGCTGGGACCGGCACTGATGTTCGCATTGGCCTGGCTCATGTTGCCCGACCTACCCGAGTACCGGACCGGCCTGATCATCGTCGGCCTGGCCCGCTGCATCGCGATGGTCATCATCTGGAACGACCTGGCCTGCGGTGACCGCGAAGCCGCGGCAGTGCTGGTCGCGATCAACTCGGTATTCCAGGTGATCATGTTCGCGATCTTGGGCTGGTTCTACCTGTCGGTGCTACCCGGCTGGCTCGGCCTGGAACAAACCACCATCGACGCCTCCCCTGGCAGATCGCCAAATCAGTATTGATCTTCCTCGGTATCCCGTTGCTCGCCGGGTTCTTGACCCGCCGCTACGGCGAAAAAGCCAAGGGCCGCACCTGGTATGAGGACAAGTTCTTGCCGAAGATCGGCCCGTGGGCGCTGTACGGGTTGCTGTTCACCATCGTCATCCTCTTCGCCTTGCAAGGCGACCAGATCACCTCCAAGCCGTGGGACGTGGTGCGGATCGCGCTCCCGCTGCTGGCCTACTTCGCCATCATGTGGGGCGGCGGCTACGCCCTGGGCGCGGCATTGGGGTTGGGCTACGAACGCACCACCACCCTCGCGTTCACCGCCGCAGGCAACAACTTTGAACTCGCGATCGCTGTGGCTATCGCCACCTACGGCGTCACCTCCGGACAAGCATTAGCCGGGGTGGTCGGCCCGTTGATCGAGGTCCCGGTGCTCGTTGGCCTGGTGTACGTCTCACTCGCCCTGCGTAAACGCTTCACCCCCGCCCCCACCGCCGTCTCGTCTGTGACCAAGGAGTCCTGATGTCTGAACACCGCGCTCAACCCGAACTGTTGATGCCCCAAGCGCTGCTGTCGCGCACTGCTGCGGTTCTGTCTGAGAAGTACGAGGGTGTGTTCTCCCCGCAAACGGTGGAGCGCTACGTGTTCGAGTCCTACACTGCGCTGCGGCGCACTTCCACGATCCACAACCACCTGCCGACCTTGGCCGGCCGGTTTGCCGCCGACCGGCTCACCGCGCTGGCCCAATCCCAGGGTGAGGCGCCCAAAGATGTGCCTGAGGTGTTGTTCATCTGCGTGCACAACGCCGGCCGATCACAAATGGCCGCAGCACTTCTCAACCATTACGGCCAGGGCCGGGTGCATGTGCGCTCAGCCGGGTCGGCACCGGTCAATGCCATCAACCCGATGGTCATCGAAGCGATGGCCGAGAGCGGTTTGGATTTGGGAGCTGAGTACCCCAAACCGCTGACCGACGATGTTGTGGCCGCCGCCGATGTGGTCGTGTCGATGGGCTGCGGCGATGCCTGCGCGATCTACCCAGGCAAACGCTACCTCGACTGGACCCTGGACGACCCGCAAGGCCAATCCCTCGATGTGGTGCGCGCTATTCGTGACGACCTCGACACCCGAGTCCAGGAGTTGTTGCGCGAGTTGACCACTCCCGTGCCCGCCTAACCTCCCCCACTACCGTCTTCTCGCTTTGATGAAAGGATCTCGACTCCCATGACCACCACTCCCAGCGTGTTGTTCGTCTGTGTCCACAACGCCGGCCGCTCGCAGATGGCCGCCGGTTTCCTGTCCCACCTGGCTGGCGATGCGATCGAGGTCCGCTCCGCGGGCAGCGCCCCCGCCGACACCATCAACCCGGCCGCTGTCGAGGCGATGGCCGAGGTGGGTATCCATCACCGCCCAAACACCGAAGATCCTCACCACCGACGCGGTGCAGGCCTCTGATGTAGTGATCACCATGGGATGCGGGGACAGCTGCCCAATCTTCCCCGGCAAAAGCTACCGGGACTGGGTCCTCGACGACCCCGCCGGTCAAGGCGTGGAAGCGGTCCGGCCGATTCGCGACGAAATCAAAGTCCGCGTGCAAGCGCTCGTCGACGAACTCACCTCCGCGTCCGCCGCCCACTGATCTGCTGATTGTTAGACCAGGAGAGCTATGACCGACACCGTGCACGAACTGATCATCGTGGGTTCTGGGCCCGCCGGCTACACCGCCGGTATCTACGCCGGCCGCGCCGAACTGGCACCGCTGCTGTTCGAGGGCAGCCAGTTCGGCGGCGCTTTGATGACCACCACCGAGGTAGAGAACTTCCCCGGGTTCCGCAGTGGCATCACGGGCCCGGAGTTGATGGATGAGATGCGCGAGCAGGCAACACGGTTCGGCACCGACATCCGCACCGAAGACGTCGACCAGCTCGAGCTCGCTGGGCCGATCAAAACAGTGCACGTCGGCGGGATGGCCTACCACGCTCATGCGGTGATCCTGGCGATGGGCGCCGCAGCGCGCTACCTGAACATTCCTGGGGAACAGGAACTCCTCGGCCGTGGGGTGAGCGCGTGTGCGACCTGTGATGGGTTCTTCTTCCGGGACCAGGACATCGTGGTCGTCGGCGGCGGTGATTCGGCGATGGAAGAGGCCACTTTCTTGACCCGGTTCGCCCGCAGCGTCACTCTGGTCCACCGCCGTACCGAGTTCCGGGCGTCGCGGATCATGCTCGAACGCGCCAGAGCCAACGACAAGATCCGGTTTGTCACCAACGCCGCACCCATCGAGGTCCTCGGCGAGGGCAGTGTCACCGGACTCGTTGTCCGCGACACCATCACCGGTGAACACACCACCCTCGCGGCGACCGGGATGTTCGTGGCCATCGGTCACGACCCGCGCAGCGCACTGGTCACCGGCCAAGTCGACCTCGATGACGCCGGCTACGTGAAAGTGCAGCCCCCCACCACCGCCACCTCGATCGATGGGGTGTTCGCCGCCGGCGATCTGGTCGATCACACCTACCGGCAAGCAATCACCGCCGCCGGGACCGGCTGCGCGGCAGCCATCGACGCCGAACGCTGGCTCGCCGACCGCGGCGACATCACCACCAACACCCTCGCTGCTGCCAACCAGCCCGTCGCCACCACCGCCTGATCAACCTGTTAGAAAGCGTGCACTACATGACAATTGAAATCTTCGAACCGGCACTGTGCTGTGCCACCGGTGTCTGCGGCGACGACGTCGATCAAGCCCTGATCACCTTCACCGCCGACCTGGACTGGCTCCGCACCCAGGGCGCCGACATCGCCCGATTCAATCTGGCCAGCGAACCCATGGCCTTCGCCGAACGCGAACCGGTCACCGCATTTTTGCACCTCTCCGGATCCCAAGGCCTGCCGCTGGTGCTGGTGGACGGTGTCACCGCGATGACCGGCCGCTACCCCACCCGCGATCAGCTGGCCTCCTGGGCCGGGCTCACCGCCCCGGTCGACACTCCCGCGACCGCACCGGCCGCAGGTGCCGGACTGCTCACCCTCACCGACACCAGCGGAGGCTGCGCTCCCGGCGCCGCCGCTGCGAGCGGTTGCTGCTGACCGTGCCTTCCCCCACATTCCTCGACCAGGCACCCCGCTTTCTGTTCTTCACCGGCAAAGGCGGTGTCGGGAAAACCTCCATCGCGTGCGCTTCGGCCATCACCCTGGCCGCCGCCGGCCAGAATGTGTTGCTCGTGAGCACCGATCCGGCCTCCAACGTCGGCCAGGTGTTCGGACTCACGATCGGCAACACCATCACCACAATCCCTGCCGTGCCGGGCCTTTCGGCGCTGGAAATCGATCCCGAACAAGCTGCCGCCGCCTACCGAGAACGCATCATCGGACCAGTCCGCGGCCTGCTCCCCGAGGCCGACCTCGCCACCATCACCGAACAGCTCTCCGGTTCGTGCACCACTGAAATCGCCTCGTTCAACGAGTTCACCACCCTGCTCACCGACGACGACAACACCTTGGCCCGGTTCGACCACGTGCTGTTCGACACCGCACCCACCGGACACACCATCCGCCTGCTGCAACTACCCGGATCATGGACCGACTTCCTCACCGCCGGCAAAGGTAACCCCTCCTGCCTGGGACCACTGTCCGGGCTGGACAAACAACGCGCCATGTACGCAGGTGCGGTCGCCGCGTTGGCGGACCCGGCCCGCACCCGCCTCGTCCTCGTTGCCCGCGCCCAGCACTCCACTCTGGCCGAGATCGCCCGCACCCACACCGAACTCGCCGCCATCGGACTGACCACCCAACACGTCGTCATCAACGGCGTCCTGCCACGCCCGGACACCGATGACCCACTCGCACAAGCCATCTACGACCGAGACCAACAAGCCATCGCCGATCTGCCCCGTGAGCTCCGGGCATTGCCGGTCGACCATATCGACCTCAAACCCACCAACATCGTCGGCCTCGACGCGCTGGCAAGTCTGCTTGCTCCGACCGCCACTGATCGCCACATCGGTACAGAACCGGAAATCACTGCCGGCATCGATGACGCCCCGCTAGCAGCGCTGATCGACGACCTCGAACCCCAGGGCCACGGGCTCATTATGTGCATGGGCAAAGGTGGTGTCGGCAAAACCACGATCGCCGCAGCGGTCGCAGTCGCTCTGGCCGGCCGCGGCCACCAGGTGCACCTGACGACCACCGACCCCGCCGCCCACCTCACCGACACCCTCACCGAGGATCTCGACAACCTGACCGTCTCACGCATCGATCCCGCCGAGGCGACCGAGCAGTACCGCCAGCGGGTGCTGGCCACCAAAGGCGCCCACCTCGACGAGCAGGGCCGCGCCACCTTGGCCGAGGATCTGCGGTCACCGTGCACCGAGGAAGTCGCTGTCTTTCAAGCCTTCTCCCGGGTCATCAACCAATCGCGACGCACCTTCGTGGTCGTCGATACCGCACCCACCGGGCACACCCTGCTGCTGCTCGATGCGACCGGCTCCTACCACCGTGAGATCACCCGGCAGATGGGTGAGAACGCCTCGTTCACCACCCCGATGATGCGGTTACAGAGTCCCGACAACACCAAAGTACTAGTCGTGACGCTCCCCGAGACCACCCCGCGCCTGGAAGCCGAAGGCCTGCAGCAGGACCTGCAACGCGCCGGCATCACCCCATGGGCCTGGGTCATCAACAACTCATTGGCCGCCGCACACCCCACCTCACCGCTCCTAGCCCGCAGGGCAGACGCCGAACTCGACGAAATTACGGCCATCACCGACGCCCACCACCGTGTTGCCGTGATCCCCATGCTGCCCACCGAACCCGTCGGCGTCAGCGCCCTACAGGCCCTAGCAGCATCGACGGCGCGCACTCCAACACCAATTCGCTACTGACCACCAGACCCAAGCGCTCCACCGAACGAAAAGGATTGCCTGCCATCATGAGTTCGACTCCTCGTGTTCTGTTTGTCTGCGTCAAGAACGGCGGCAAGTCGCAAATGGCGGCCGGCCTGATGAGCAAGGTCGCCGGCAACTCGGTCGACGTCTATTCCGCGGGCACCGCTCCCGGGTCGGCCATCAACGCACTCTCGGCCCAATCGCTCCTCGAAGTCGGTGTAGACATCTCCGCCAACACACCCCGCGCCATCGATGATGATCTGCTGGCACACATGGATGTCGTGGTCACCCTCGGCCGCGAAGCCAAACCCCCGTCGTCGCCGGACCCCGCTACGAAAATTGGGACACCGACGAACCCTCCGAACGCGGCATCGACGGAATCGAACGGATGCGCCTGGTCCGCGATGACATCGCTGCACGAGTCGCCGACCTACACACCCGCCTCACCACCTGACTTCCAGACCCAGGCTGAGCACGAGTGGCGGGCAACCACACCGGTGCCCGCCACAGGTTGGTTGAACGCCAGCTGACAGTGCTCTAGTTGGAGGCGGCGCTGACCTGCGCAGTCTGGGAGGTACCGCAGCACGTAGACGGCGACTCGTCGCCGTCTACCTGAGTATTGTTGTCGGCCAGCAACTGTGGGCTGGTGCCGAAGGTCTCCGAGTCGGCTAGGACGGTGTAGACCTCCCACTTCTCTCCTGCCGGGCCGGTCACCCACACCTTGTCTTGGGTGGCGAAGCAACAGGTCGCGTTGATCTCTTCCTCGGTGAACAAACCCTCGCCACTCAGGCGCGCGATTTCGGCGTGCACCTTGTCGCTCGACTCCACCTCCACACCGAGATGGTTGATCGTTTCACCCTTACCGGGGTTCTCCAACAGCACCAGCTTCAGCGGCGGCTCGGTCACCGCGAAGTTCGCATAGCCCGGCTTACGTTTGGCCGGAGCAACATTGAACAGCTTCGAGTAAAACTCGACCGCTTGCTCCAGATCGTCGACGTTGAGTGCCAACTGCATACGGGACATAACTTCCTCCACCTGTGAGACATACATCAAACTACCGTCGGGACCAAGAGTGCCGACCTCTTCGACATATGTCAATAGCGTGGGTAGGATTGAGTTATGCCCAAGACACTGCCGGTGATCGACATGACCGCGCCCATCTGCTGTGCCCCAGTCTCGGCATCACCGATGGATGATGCCGCAGCCCTGGAAGTGGCGTTACGGCTCAAAGCCCTTGCCGATCCAGTGCGGATCAAACTGATGTCGATCCTGCTCACCGACGCCGCAGGAGAAGTGTGCACCTGCGACCTAGCGGTCGCCGTCGGCCTGTCCGAACCGACGGTCAGCCACCACCTCGGCCAACTCAAAAAAGCCGGCATGGTCCACCCCGAACGCCGAGGCATGAACGTCTACTACAGCGCCCACACCGACGCTCTGCAAGCACTTCGCCAGGTCCTCGACCCCTCATGCTGCCACTAGCGCAGATGCCAACCAAACTGTTCGTACCAACAGAATTCGAACGCTTCATCGCTTGACAGACACAGAGGCACCCAGGCTTTTCACACCTCATCGGCCCGCGCCTCCTGAGATAGTATCGAACCTATGTACCCCTGGGTTCCGCGCTGGGTGCCGTCGACGTAGCCCACGGGCAGCTAAACAGGCTCTTGGTGTGCGTTATTCGGGATTATCCAGTCCGTCTCTGACGTAGCGCTGCGCTCGTCGCCCATGGGCGGTCGGCGGGTCACGTCTTTGCCGCAGTCGCCTGGCCTGGGGATCCCAGTTCTCTGTTCTCACCATCCCGGGCCCGTAGTCTGCCCCTAGGGACGGATCGAGCGGGGTGGAGGCGTTGGTTGTGGTCGAGTGGGTACAGGTCCTCAGTGCAATGGTCGATGGGCCCAGTGCTCCGGTGACCGGCGTCGTTAGTCCAGATGTGCCCGATGATCAACGCACCTTTACCTTCGGGTGGGCCGGTCAACCACCACTGGTCGTAAACACGAACACGCCAGTACGGATGTGGCGACACGGTTACCGTCTTCGCGCCGAATTACTCAGTGGTGAACCAGCTTTCCGGACCGATGGGAGTAGTGCCTGGCAATTCAGCAACGGCGAGTGCGTTCGGGCCCCTCTTGGACGTGTCCTGTACGTCGGCCCAGGGGATGTGTTGATTCGAACGCGGTCGGCCAATGAATGGACTGGCTCTGACTTCACGCGCCCCACAGACCGACCGATCAGGGAGATCGACTTTTTAGGTCGGCCCTGCTGGGAAGTTGAGCTCGCTCCGCCGTCCCACAAGCCAGCGCCGATCCAGTTAGTTGTCGATGTTGCCACCGGGACGGTGCTCGAGCAACGCAACGACGCTTTCGCGACGAGAGTTTCCTACATCGAGTTTGCGGTGGTCGATCCGCCCTCGACGGACTTCTTTCAATGGGATGGGCCCGCCACGTCGATTGAAGAACGCGACGCGCTCATGCGGGCCGAACGGGACAGGGCCACCCAGAAGGGAGTCGAGTGGTTCCGCGAGCACGTTAGCGCTGAGAAACTGCAGATCCCCGTGTCCATCGAACTGGAGGTTCAGGACGTACGCCAGTACACCGACGATGGATCATTCGAAGCAACCGTAGGCAGTCCTCGCAGCGGTATCCGTGGCATCCTCGCGCGGCGGCCTCGGGGCTCAGAGGCGTGGCCGTTGCGCTGGGAAAACGCCGAGCACTTGCCAGCAATCAGGTGGTCAACGCCTGACTACGACTGGGCCCTTGGCATGTATGAGCACATGACACTGGATACGTCGGCCCTGCACCGGCTGCAGAATCTTCTGCACCCCGGCTTTCCGGCCCAGCCGTCCACCTATCCCTCGAAACCCTGAAGCACTCACCACCCGCGTTCAGCCAGGTCGCAAGACCCCACTGAGCGCGTTCGCTGTCGGTGGCCCCGGCTACGGTCCGAAACACGTGTTCGGGTCGGGCTACGAACGGAGCCACCATGTTGGTACAGCGGGTGCTCGATGCCGACGACGGCGACACCTCGTGGACCGTGCTCGATGAGCGCTACGCGGTCCTCGAGCCGGTAGATTTCTTCCTCGCTCACCTGACACGGATCGAGCGTTCTCCGACGACCGTGCGTTCGTATGCCTTCGATCTCCGCGACTACTTCACCTTCTTGCACTCGCGACAGATTGACTGGACTGCAGTGGTCTTGGAAGATCTCGGCCGCTTCGTAGCCTGGCTACGACTCACCCCGGACGCACGTCGAGGCACAGTGACGACACTTCCCACAGTCGCCCCGTATTGCTCTGCAGGAACGATCAATCGGAAACTCTCAGCGATCGGATCGTTTTACCGGTTCCATGCTCGGCACGGGGTCAAGTGCGACGATCTACTCTCGGCGATGAAGCCTGGCGGTGCCGCATCGACCGAGTGGCGGCCGTTCCTCGCGCACCTGGGCGGCTCCCGAAAGTCCCGCACCATCAAATTACCTGCCCAACGCAGACTCCCGCGGACCCTAACCCCTGAGCACGTGGGAGCAGTGATCGCTGCCTGTGATCATCTTCGAGATCAGTTGCTATTCACCATTCTCTCTGGCACGGGGATGCGAGTCGGCGAAGTTCTGGGGTTACGGCATGAGGACATCGATCCCGCGGGCAGTCTGATTCGGGTTCGTGCGCGCCGCAACAGCAACTACGCCCGGGTGAAGTCCGGCCAGCGCGAGATCCCGGTATCGGCGGCGCTGATTCGTCTCTACACCGACTACCTCGTCTACGAGTACCAGGACCTCGATTGCGACTACGTGTTCGTCAACCTGTGGAGCGGACCGCATGGTCAGGCGTGGAAGTACTGGAACGTCACCGATCTAATTGGCAGAATTCGTTCACAGACCGGAATTACCTTCACCGCGCACATGTTTCGGCACACCTACGCCACCGAACTCCTGCAGCGCCGCGTGCCAGCCGAAGTCGTGCAAAAGCTCTTGGGCCACGCGTCGGTGACCACCACCATCGGCACCTACGCTCACCTGCAGATCAGCGACGTCCGCACCGCTCTCGAGGTCGCGGGATGGCTTGAACCAACTACTCCACGACCCCCTGCGGACAGCTGAGGTGCGCGCGCTGGTCGGCCAACCAAACGATCTCAGTACCCTCGTGGCCGGCGAACTGGATCCTAACCATGCAATTACGCTGACGCTTTCGGACCCGGTCGGTGGCAGCCGCAACCTCGGCGACACCACCGAAGATCGTCCACTTCCCCTGGCAGCACTACCGATTCCGTTGCGATGGGAGATCGCCTACGGCATCAGCACGGCCCGCACCCACCCGAACCCACCGCACCTGAGCTATTCGATTCTGCGTTCGCTCATCAACGGCCTGCAAGCATCGGCCATCACCTCGCTCCTCGATCACGACGAGAGCGACTGGCCACGCCGCGGCCGCAGACTGCCGAACCCCGGCGACCCGGATCACAAGCCAGCCAAACTCAACATCGGGTTCCTCACGTTCACCATCGATCAACTCGACGTTCTAGCTGGCTGCGCCAGCTTCGAGCACGAATATCGACACGACCGGTGGCGGCTGCGCCGACTCGGGGTGGACGGTATTGCTGCCGGCTGGATTCTCGACTTCACCAACATCGACCAACCCTGGCTTCGCGACGCCGCGAAAAGGTTCGTCCGATGGCGCCACGACACCGGGCTCAGCGCCAGCTGCCTCAGCCGGGACGTCATCTCCCTGAGCCGCCTGTCCCGGGCGCTGACCGCCACGCACGGACCCGCCGCAGCACCGCAACAACTCACCCGCCCCGTCATCGACAGACTCCTGACGCTGCTGCGCGAGGACGGCCTGACCCCCAACGGCCGACGGATAGCGCTGAGTTCGGTCGCACGGTTCTTCACTATTGCCAGACAACATGATTGGATACCCGGAGTCCCGACCAACACAGGGATCTACAGCGACGACATCCCTGCCACCACGGCACTGCTCCCCCGAGGACTGTCGGAGTACGTGATGGCCCAACTCGAAGCCCCGCGCAACCTCGACAAACTCACCGACCCACGCTGGCGCCTTCTGTTCCCGCTCCTGATGCAAACAGGGCTGCGGTCCAACGACGCACTGCATCTGGGCCAAGACTGTCTAGTCCGCGACGGCGATGGTGCGCCCTACCTTCGCTACCTCAACCGAAAAATGAAACGCGAAGCGCTGGTGCCGATCTCCGAAGAGATGGCCGGCCAGATCGGCACCCAGATCGCCCACGTCCGCGAGACCTACTCCCCAGCCGCAGCACTGTTCCCCCGGATCCAGAACAACGCCGACGGCACCGCGATCCCCGGCCCCAACGTCTTCAACACCGCACTCAAGACCTGGGTTCTGGCCTGCGATATCCGTGATGAACACCAGATACCAATCCATCTCACCGCCCACCAGTTCCGTCATACCCTCGGCACCCGTTTGATCAACAACGACGTGCCCCAAGAAGTAGTCCGCAAAATCCTCGACCACACCTCCACCGAAATGACCGCCCACTACGCACGGCTGCATGACAGCACCGTCCGCAGACACTGGGAACAAGCCCGCAAAGTCAACATTCACGGCGACCCCGTCACCGTTGCCGAAGACAGCCCCCTTGCTGATGCGGCGTGGACCAAACAACACCTCTCCCGGGCCACCATGGCCCTGCCCAACGGATACTGCGGCCTCCCGCTGCAACAGAGCTGCCCGCACGCCAACGCTTGTCTGAGCTGCCCCGTCTTCATCACCACACCCGAGTTCCTGCCCCAGCACCGCGACCACCTTCAACTCACACTCCACATCGTCGAACGCGCCGAACAGAACGGCCAGACTCGGCTCGCCGAAATGAACACCCGCACCGCCGACAACCTCACCGCGATCATCGCCAGCCTCGAACGCGACGAGAGCAAACATGCTGCAGGACAACCCGAATGAAGGCTGACAACACCGAACACCTGCGCCTGGCCACCCGCCGGCGCAGCGACGATGCCCGGCGGCGCGCGCTCGACGCGCTCACAGAACTTCATACCGCAGCCGCACCTATCACCGTCACGCTCCTCGCGCGCCACGCCCACGTCGCCAGATCCTGGATCTACACCCAGCCCGACCTCCTCGACGCGATCCAAAACAGCGGCCGAATCTCCTCCTCTCCTGCGACGCCAGCGAGCGACGCGTCGTGGCAAAGCCGAATCGAACTCGCCCACGCCCGCATCTCCGAGCTCACCGAAGAGAACAAAAAGCTGCGCCACCAGCTCGCCGTCGCCCACGGACAACGGCGCGCAAATGCCATCGCCTCCACGTCGACAACACCGTCTTCAACGCAGAAGCCCAGGTCAGCCCCGACAACGACGCAATGAACCCAAGGGAACCTATGTTCGACATGCGGGGGATGGCCCCCACCGTGCGAGTCTTCACTCCGCCGCGGCCCGTCATAGTCGACATGTTGTAGACGGGGTTTGTTCTATCCAGTGTCCAGCTGCCGATCTGATCGTGATCTACCATCGGGTGATACCTCCCAGGGGTAAAGAGCTAGCGAGACAAAGAACGGACGGGGGTGCATATGCCAGTGTTGCCGCGCCTTGACGGCGGGTCCATCGCCGGGTTTTCTGCGCGCCCCCGCCAGGGCGGGTGGCTGACCGCGGCGGTGATGACGTGCGCCGCGTTCGGGGTGCTGCTGGGTGTGTTGCTGATGCATTCGGTACCGATGGTGCATCCCCCCAGCGGACATAGTGCCGCTGGTCCCACGGCGGTCTCCGCTTTACACCCCGACGTCGGTCACCACGCCGAGACCAACGAGCTGGCCGCCGCGGTGATGGCCGGGTCGGGTGTTGTGCTCGAGATGGGGTGCAGTGACGGCTGTTCGCCGCATGTTGGGATGGCGATGTGCATGGCCGTCATCACGATCGCGACCGCGTTGATTGTGGTGCGCCGTCTTCTGGATCTACGAGAAAATGAGAGTTGCTCGGCCGCGTGGGCGCTGGTGATGGGCGGGTATGCCTCGCGTGCGCCGCCGTGGGCGGCGCCATCTTTGGAGAAATTGTCGGTGTTGCGGATCTGACAGACGAGGTGCCAACGGCACGTTCGTTTGACACTCGCACGTGCCTACCTCGGCGCGTCGCGACTCTAGATTCCGCTCTGCCACTTTTGTTTTCAAGGAGACGATGATGTTTTCGACCCGTACCACCCGACTCAAAGTTGTTGCATCCGCCGCCGGCGTCGCCGCGGCCGTGGTGCTAGCCGGCTGCAGCGACGACGGCGGCCACGATATGGATTCGATGGGCGGCGACTCGATGTCGTCGACGGCATCGGCCAGTGCCGCACCGTCGCCGTCGGCCGAGGCCGCCGCACAGTTCAACGATGCCGATGTGATGTTCGCGCAGATGATGTATCCCCATCACGCTCAGGCTGTGGAGATGGCCGATCTGGTGCAAGGGCGCACCACCAACCCGCAGATCATCGAGCTGGCCGCGGCAATCAAGTCCGCCCAGGGCCCGGAGATGACGCAGCTGCAGCAGTGGCTGGCGCAGTGGGGCAAACCCGCCCCGACCACCGGCGCCGACATGGGCGGTATGGACCACGGCGGCAGCGGCGGTATGAGCGGGATGATGTCTGAGCAGGACATGACCGATCTGGCCGCCAAGAACGGCGCTGAGTTCGATCAGGCGTGGCTGACGATGATGATCGAACACCACACCGGTGCCATCGAGATGGCCAACACCGAGATCGCGGACGGCTCGAATGAGCAGGCCAAGCAGTTGGCCCGCACCATCGTGCAAACCCAGCAGACTGAGATCGACACCATGAAGGCGCTGCAAACGCAGTAGGCCTGGCGCAGCGCCCCGGTCTGGCACCGCCGGTGCCAGATCGGGGTCTGGCGTTCCACGTGTCCCCTTTCTTGGCTTCAGCAGCACCGTCCTGGTCGCTACCAACCCGGGCGCAGCCGTTGCCTGGCTTCCCTTTCTCATCACTTTTCGGAGTTTTCATGCGAACCCCTCCCCGGTGGGGGCTGGCGGTGGTGGCGCTCTGTGTGGCAGCACTGACCGCCTGCACCTCGTCCCCGTCCACACCATCCTCGAGCACGTCGGCAGCCGCCTCGGCCGACCGGCCGGGCGATGATGCCCCGCAACTGACCATCACGCCCGGCGACGGCGACGCCACCGTCACCCCCACTGATCGGGTGGAGGTGCAAACCTCTGCGGGCACATTGGAATCGGTGGTGCTGACCAACGAGACCGGCACCCAGATCGACGGTTTCTACACCCCGGATCGGGTGGACTGGAAGCCAGCTGTGCCACTGGGGTACGGCCGCACCTACACCCTGACCGCGGCTGCTGTGCACGAGGACCAGCGCACCGAACGCACCATCTCGTTCTCCACGGTCACCCCAGGCACGCAGACCAAACCGACCTTTGTCAGCACCGGCGGGAACCTGCTCACCGACGGCGCCACCTACGGAGTCGGGATCGTGGTGGTGGCCCAGTTCGACGAGCCCATCGGCGACCGCGCCGCCGCCGAACGGTCGCTGGTGGTGCGCACCGACCCCCGGTGACCGGGTCCTGGAACTGGGTCGACGAGCGAAGCGTGCACTGGCGTCCCCGCGAGTACTACACCCCCGGCACCACGGTGTCGGTGAGCGCCAACATCTACGGAGTTCAGTTGGGAGAGAACTTATTCGGTCAAGAGGACGTGAGCACCTCGTTCACCATCGGTGATGCCCATGTCTCGATCGCTGACGACACCACCAAACAGGTGTCGGTGTTCAACAACGGTGAGTTGGTACGCACTATGCCCACCTCGATGGGCCGCGGGGGCACCGAGACCGTCAACGGCCGCACCATCCACTTCTGGACCCAATCGGGCACCTATACCGTGCTCGACAAGGCCAACCCGGTCATCATGGACTCCTCCACCTACGGGCTACCGGTGAACTCGCGCTTGGGGTATCGCCAATCGATCAACTACGCCACCCGCATCAGCAACGACGGCATCTACTTGCACGAATTGACCGACACCATCGCCCAGCAAGGCAACACCAACATGTCCGCCGGGTGCTTGAACCTCAACCCCGACAACGCCCGCTGGTTCTACGACTTCTCGGTCCCCGGAGACATCGTGGAAGTCCGCAACACCGGCGGCCCGCCCCTGGAGCTCTGGCAAAACGGGGACTGGAGCGTGCCCTGGGAACAGTGGCTCGTCGGCAGCGCACTGCAATGAGGGGTCCTCGCACGGTGGCCGCCGCGTGCGGCATCAGTGTGGTGATGCTGGTGCTGCCCGGGTGCACCTCGGCTGATCCTGCTCCCGAGCGGGCCCAGCCCAGCGCTGAGGTCACCGCGCGCATCGCCCTCTCACCCGGGGTGTCACACCTGCATGGGTTGCAGGTGTCCGCCGACCGAACGTTGTTGGCCGGAACCCACCACGGGCTGGTCGCGATCGATCCCTCCGGGGCGACCACCGCGGTGGGCACTTCCGACGATGACCTGATGGGCCTGACCGGAATACCCGGCAGCGATGTGGTCTTCGCCTCGGGCCATCCCGGTAGGTCCAGCACCGCCCCCAACCCGCTGGGACTGCTGGCCAGTACTGACGGGGGCCGCAGCTGGCAAGACCGCTCCCTGTCTGGAGAGGTTGACTTTCACGTGCTGGCCGCCGCGGACGGACTGCTGATCGGCTCCGATGGCGGGCCCCTACGGGTCTCCCATGATGGCGGCGAAACATGGACTGCTGGAGCACAACTGGTTCCACGCACCCTGGCGATCACCGACGACGGTATCTGGGCGGCCACCGACGAAGGCGCGGTGTGGCACAGCATCGATGACGGGCGCTCGTTCGCCGAGGTCGCCGCACCCACCATCGGGCTACTCGCCGGGAGCGGCAGCACACTGTGGGCAGTCGATGCCGAGGGGTACTCCTGGCAACGCTTCGAGGGCCGGGCCTGGCTGCAACATTCCTGGATCGGGGCTCCCGACGCGATCACCGTCGCACCCGACGGCACTGCCTACGCCGCCACCAACGCCGACCTGTGGACCCTCACACCTCGCCCTTGAATACCCTAGGGGGTATGGTAGACCGTAGGTAGGCCTTGATGAGGTCTCCGTGCGTCACCACCTGCACGGCACTGCAGTTACAAGAGCAAGGGGTTGTCATGAGTACGTCCACTGTCACCGTTACCGGAATGACCTGCGGCCATTGCGCGTCCTCGGTCCGAGAGGAGGTCGGCGCCTTGGCTGGGGTGTCCGATGTCGAGGTCGATCTGGGCACCGGTGCGGTCACCATCACCAGCACCGACACGATCGAGCCGGCTGCGGTCAAGGCGGCCGTGGCCGAGGCGGGGTACCAGGTCGCCGAGTGACCACAGCGGTACCCGGCGCCGGTGAGAAGTTTCTGCGGCGCCGGGTATCTGCCCCCGCTCATCCGTTTCGTGAACAAGGAGAATGATGATGAACACCGCGACCCGGTTAGCTCTCTACGGCGCAGCTCTGGTGGCAGTCTTTGGGGCCGCATTCGTCGTGGCCGCTGCTGTAGTACCTGATCGGGTCGCCCGCGACTGGACCACCTCCGCTGAGCACACCGCCCACGCCCCCACCACTACTGCTCCCGCAGGAGCCGCCGCACCGGTACGCGGCGTGTCGATCGCTGCCGGTGGCTATGCCTTGACCGCTCTGGCCGCACCCAACCGTGTCGGCGAAAGCGGTGAGCTGGCGTTCACCATCATCGGCCCCGACGCTCGCCCGGTCACCGGATTTGCGACCTCCCACGACAAACAGCTCCATGCCATTGTCGTCGCCACCGATGGCTCCAACTACCGCCACGTGCATCCCACGATGGGCGCCGATGGGCGGTGGTCGCTGCCGTGGCAGTGGCCCGCGGCCGGCAGCTACCGCGTTTTCGCTGATTTCGTTCCTGCCGCCTCCGACACGGACATCACCTTGACCAGCACAGTGACCGTGGCCGGCGAGGTTGCTCCGCCGGCGGCACGGCCGGTGAGCTCCACCGATGAGGTGGCCGGCTACCAGGTCACCCTCACCGGGGACCTTACTTCCGCCAGCACCTCGACGGTGACGGCCCGCATCACCCGCGACGGTCAGCCAGTGACCACCCTGGAGCCTTACCTCGGCGCCTACGGACACCTGGTGGCCCTGCGCGAGGGGGATCTGGCCTACCTGCACGTGCATCCCGAAGGCGCAGCACCTGCTGGCCCAGAACAGCTCTCGGGTCCGCAGGTGCAGTTCGCGACCGCCGCACCCACCCCTGGCCGGTATTTGCTGTATTTCGATTTCAAAGTCGACGGGCAGGTGCACACCGCCGAGTTCGTCCTGAACGCCGCCGGTCCGGCGGCCTCCACCCCCTCGGCACCTACGGCCAGTCCGCCCCCGGCGCCGGCACCCACCGACGCCCACGGCGGCCACTGACCCACGCGCACAACCCCGTTCAGAAGGAACACCATGGCTACTGCACCTGCACCTGCACCTCAGACTCCTGCTGCACTCGAACTCGAGATCGGCGGCATGACCTGCGCGTCGTGCGCCAACCGGATCGAACGCAAGCTCAACAAACTGCCCGGGGTGACCGCGACGGTGAACTACGCCACCGAAAAGGCGAAAGTCACCACCACCTCCGGCGATCTCGATCCCACGACACTCATCGCCACCGTCGAACAGGCCGGCTACACCGCTGCCCTGCCCACCGCGCGCACCAGCGATGGCGCCGAAGGCGGCGATCAGCGCACCCGCCCCGACAGCGAGCTGGCCGCCTTGCGCCAGCGGCTCTGGGTCTCGGTCGTGTTGACGGTGCCGGTCATTGCCCTGGCGATGGTTCCAGCGTGGCAGTTCACCTACTGGCAGTGGGCCTCGCTCACCCTGGCTGCACCGGTCATCGTGTGGGGCGCCTGGCCCTTCCACAAAGCCGCGTGGACGAACCTGCGGCACGGAACCGCCACCATGGACACCTTGGTGTCGGTCGGCACCCTCGCAGCCTTGGCCTGGTCGATCTACGCGCTGTTCTGGGGCACGGCGGGCCAACCCGGAATGACCCACGGTTTCGAGTTGACCGTCTCCCCCTCCGACGGCGCGGGCAACATCTACCTGGAAGTCGCCGCCGGAGTCACCATGTTCATCCTGGCCGGCCGCTACTTCGAAAAACGCTCCAAACGCCAAGCCGGAGCCGCACTCCGCGCCCTACTCGAACTCGGAGCCAAAGACGTCGCTGTCCTACGCGGCGGCACCGAAACCCGCATCCCCATCACCGAACTACACGTGGACGATGAGTTCGTGGTGCGGCCCGGAGAGAAGATCGCCACCGACGGCGTCATCACCACCGGACGCTCCGCCGTCGATGCGAGCATGCTGACCGGCGAATCCCTCCCGGTCGAAGTCAGCGAAGGCGACCCAGTCACCGGCGCCACCGTCAACGCCGGCGGCCGCCTCATCGTGCGGGCCACCCGCGTGGGAACCGACACCCAACTGGCGCGAATGGCTCAGCTCGTCGAAGACGCCCAATCAGGCAAAGCGCAAGTCCAGCGACTCGCAGACCGCATCTCCGGAATCTTCGTCCCCATCGTCATCGCCATCGCCGTCGCGGTCCTCGGCGGCTGGATCGGGGCCGGATTCCCCCTCAGCGCCGCATTCACCGCAGCGGTGGCCGTGCTGATCATCGCCTGCCCCTGCGCATTGGGCTTAGCCACCCCCACCGCACTGCTGGTGGGCACCGGCCGCGGAGCCCAGCTGGGGATTTTGATCAAAGGCCCCGAGGTACTCGAATCGACTCGCGCCGTGGACACCATCGTCCTGGACAAGACCGGCACCGTGACCACTGGAACGATGACCCTGCACGAGATCATCACCACCGACGAGGTGTCCTCCGACGATGTGTTACGCCTGGCCGGCGCGCTCGAGCACGCCTCCGAACACCCCATTGCCCGGGCCATCGCGGCCGCCGCGGCCGAGCAGACCGGGCCGCTACCGTCGGTGGAGTCGTTCACCAGCGTGGACGGCAAAGGTGTACACGGCGTCATCGAGGACCACGCGGTGCTGGTGGGCCGTGAAAGTATGCTCGCCGACTGGTCTCTGCCCCTCGAGGGCACGCTGGCCGCGGCCAAGACTGAGGCGGAGCAGATCGGGAAAACCGCTGTCGTGGTGGCCTGGGATGGCCGCGTCCGAGGCGTGCTCGTGGTCGCTGACACCATCAAACCGACCAGCGCCGCCGCGATCGCCCAGTTCACTGCTCTGGGCCTGACCCCGATTCTGCTCACCGGGGACAATCAAGGCGCCGCCGACCACGTCGCCGCCCAGGTCGGTATCACCGACGTCATCGCCGAGGTCCTGCCCCAGGACAAACTCGCCGTCATTGCCGACCTGCAAAAGCAGGGCAAAACAGTGGCCATGGTCGGCGACGGTGTCAACGATGCCGCCGCCCTCGCTCAGGCCGATCTGGGGCTGGCCATGGGTACCGGGACCGACGTGGCCATCGAAGCCGCCGACATCACCCTGGTGCGCGGTGATCTGCGCTCGGCGGCCGACGCGATCCGGTTGGCGCGCAAAACATTGGGGACCATCAAGATGAATCTGTTCTGGGCGTTCGCCTACAACATCGCTGCTATCCCCCTGGCCGCGCTCGGGCTGCTCAACCCCATGCTCGCCGGGGCTGCCATGGCGTTGTCCAGTGTGTTCGTGGTCAGCAATAGCCTGCGCTTGCGCGGATTCACCTCCCGCGCCACCTCGGCGGCGCCGGCCACACCCGCATCGGCACCCACCCACCGGCCGCTGCAGCATGCCTAGCCACTTCCCCACCCACCCGATCGTCACACCTCGACTAATACCCCAGGGGGTATACGATGGACGCCATGAACGCTCCACAGCACAACCACTCGGCGCACTCACCCGCGACACCCACCGAGCACGCCCATGCTGGTGCGGTGCAGGAGCACACCTCGCATGAGCACGCCGGCCATGACGACAGCCACAGCGACCACGGTGCACACGGCGGGCATCAGGGTCACGCCGGACATGGTGACCACGTCGGACAGTTCCGGCGCCTGTTTTGGATCATGCTGGTGCTGGCCATTCCGGTGGTCGGATTCTCAAACATGTTCGCCATGCTCGTCGGATACGAGTTACCCGACAGCGAAGCAGTGACATGGATTTCGCCGATTCTGGGCACCGTGATGTTCGCCTGGGGCGGCCGGCCGTTCCTGACCGGCGCGGTCAGTGAGGTGCGATCACGGGCGCCGGGCATGATGCTGCTTATCGCGCTGGCGATCACGGTGGCGTTCGTGGCGTCGTGGGGTGCGAGCCTGGAACTGCTGGACCATCAGCTCGATTTCTGGTGGGAACTGGCCCTGTTGATCGTGATCATGTTGTTGGGGCACTGGATTGAGATGCGGTCGCTGGCTCAGACGACGTCCGCGCTGGACTCGTTGGCGGCGCTGCTACCCGACGAAGCTGAACGCGTCGACGGCGACACCACGGTCACCGTGCCGCCCTCGCAACTGCAGGTCGGTGACGTCGTCATCGTGCGCCCCGGCGCCAGCGTGCCGGCGGACGGAAAGATTGTCGACGGCACCGCCGAGATAGACGAATCGATGGTGACCGGGGAATCGAAGACGGTGCGCCGCAGCGCCGGTGACGCCGTGGTCGCCGGGACCGTCGCTACCGACTCGGGGCTGCGGGTGCAGGTCACCGCCACCGGCGACGACACCGCCCTGGCCGGTATCGGACGACTGGTCGCCGACGCCCAGAACTCGACGTCGCGAGCCCAACGGCTCGCCGATACCGCCGCAGGCTGGTTGTTCTGGTTCGCACTCGGCGCTGCGGTACTGACCGCCATCGCCTGGACCGTGCTCGGCTATCCCGACGACGCGGTCGTACGCACCATCACCGTCCTGGTCATCGCCTGCCCGCACGCACTGGGCTTGGCCATCCCACTGGTGGTGGCCATCGCCACCGAACGCGCCGCCCGCGGCGGGGTATTGATCAAAGATCGGCTCGCGCTGGAAAGCATGCGCACCGTGGACACCGTGCTGTTCGACAAGACCGGCACCCTGACCAAAGGCGAACCCACCGTCACCGCAGTCCACACAATCGCCGGCCATTCCGAGGACGATGTATTGGCCTGGGCCGCAGCCGCGGAAACCGACAGCGAACATCCCCTGGGCAAAGCCATCGTGCACGCCGCACAGACTCAGCACCTCACCCGCGTTGCCGCTAGCGACTTCACCTCATCGCCCGCCGTCGGTGTCTCGGCCACCGTCGACGGCCGCCATGTTCAGGTCGGCGGGCCCCGACTGCTCGAGCAGTACCAGCACAGCGAGCTCGACGTCGCCGAGCGCTGGCGGGCCGACGGCGCCATCATCTTGCACGTCCTCGCCGACGGGCAGGTCATCGGCGCCCTCAAACTGGCCGACGAGGTGCGCAGCGAATCACGCCAGGCCGTCGACGCGCTGCACAAACTCGGTATCCAGGTCGTCATGATCACCGGCGACGCACACGCAGTGGCCCAATCTGTCGCCACTGAACTCGGCATCGACCGCGTGTTCGCCGGCGTCCGCCCCGAACACAAAGCCTCCAAAGTCAAAGAACTTCAATCCGAGGGCCGCACGACGGCCATGGTCGGCGACGGTGTCAACGACGCCCCCGCACTCGCCCAAGCGGACGTCGGCATCGCCATCGGCGCCGGCACCGACGTCGCGATCGCCTCGGCCGGTGTCATCCTCGCCAGCGACGACCCCCGATCGGTGCTGTCGGTGATCGAGCTGTCGCGAGCGAGCTACCGGAAAATGAAGCAGAACCTGTGGTGGGCCGCCGGTTACAACCTGATCTCCGTACCCTTGGCTGCCGGTGTGCTCGCTGGGATCGGGTTCGTTCTGCCCATGTCGGTTGGTGCGATCTTGATGTCGGCGTCCACGGTGGTTGTGGCGCTCAATGCCCAGCTGTTGCGGCGACTGGACCTGCGCCCTGACGTCAGCGCCACTGCTGCACTGGGCAAGTAGCCACTTACACTGCAGACGCCCCACAACGAAGGACTTTTATGGCTGCCAGCACACCCACCCACGACGGGGAGCACGCTGCTCCGCACGGTTACATCGACGACAAAAAGAAGTACCTCGCTCGGCTCAAGCGGATTGAGGGCCAGGCCCGCGGGCTGCACCGGATGGTTGATGAAGAGCAGTACTGCATCGACATCCTCACCCAGATCTCCGCGTTGACCAAAGCGCTTGAGGGTGTGGCGATCGGCCTACTCGATGATCACCTCAAGCACTGCGTCGTTGACGCCGCCAAAACCGGCGGGCCAGAAGCCGAAGCAAAGCTCAAAGAGGCTTCCGACGCCATCGCCCGCCTGGTCCGGTCCTAGCCCGCAGCTTCCCGCAAGGCGCTCGTACTACCCGGCGAGAGTCCCGTCACGGCCGCGGTGGTATCGCTACGATCTTCGCTGACGCTTCGAGTTGGTTTCGCAGCGCATAGTTTTCGAGGGTGAGGCGTTGGATGCTGGCTACTGCGAGCTCAATATCGGACGACAGTGCTGCGTTATCACGCCGTAGGCGTGCATTGTCGGCGCGAAGTGCGGTGCGGTCGTCCGTCCGAGGGGCCGGGGGTGTGCTGGCGGTTGCGGACTTGAGTTCGGCGGCGATGCCGGGGAACTGTCGCCAGAAGGTGCCGTTGCTCAGGTTCAGTCGACGTGCCAGCCCGATGACGGTGGCACGGGTTCCCGCATCTCGAGCGTCGTCGATGTACTCGTGCATTGCTTGACGAACGTCATCGTCGGTCGGCATGTCTACGCGACGGCTCATAGTTGATCCGTGGGGTCGTACCGTTCGGTGAACTGTACGATCTGCTCTCGGCGCTGGGTGAGCCTCGTGCGAAGTAGCGGCGGAAGTGCCGGTCGCTGTGTTAGTTCCGTATCGATGGTGGTGGTCTCAGCACGTAGGGCGGCAATGTTGCCGCTGGTGAGTGCGACGTTGCGGCAATGTAGCGGCTGACATTCGCCGAGCGTGGGTGCGAGTCGCCCGTCCCTGGTTGTGGTTCGGGTGCACAGGGCTTTGTCGGGATCGAATACGCATGTCGCATACCGGCCCGGGTAGATGGCCGGGTCGTGGCGGCGCAGCAGTCGGCATTGGCGGCGGCGGTCAGTGATGATGTGCCCTTGATAGCCGATGTTGACGCCGTACTCGGTGAGACGGCGGCGGGCTTCGTCTGATGCGGGTCCGCTTAACCCGTCGTGGTGGTGGGCGTCGGTCATGGCCATCAGGTGTTCGCCGCGGGCCAGGGCCTGTTCTGCTTCGACTTCTGCGCGAAACCCGCTGTCGGACGTGCCCGCGTAGCCCTCGAACATGTGAATGGCTTGGTGCCGGTACTGGATCGCCCCGGCGACGGATCCGCCTGGCTGGCGGGCGATGAACCACGCCAGGGTGCGCCGAAATTGTCGCGTGGTCAGCCGCCACCGTGTTCCGTGTACGTCCGGGAGGGCATCGTCGCGCCCATGGACTCGGCAGTAGTCGTTGATCCATTCGATCAAGTCGTTGAGGTGGGTGTTGGTGGTAGTGGTGAGGGTGACGTGGTCGGCGACCTGGCCTCGACGCACCGCAGGGCTTTGGATGGTGGGCGCGAACAGTCGTGGTTCGTCGTCGGGCTGTAGTTGCTCGAGGATGGCAACCGCGCGGGCGACGGGGGCACCGACCACCCAGGTTGCCTGTACTCCGGTGGGGTCGTGTTCGCCTTTGAACGCAAGGCTGGTGATGAGCCACCGGTAGGGCCTGTCGTGTCGATCTCGCTTGACGGTGACGCACCTACGACGTAGGTGTTTGATTTCGCTGTCCCGCATGCCGGATAGAAATGCGATGACCACGTAGCAGGCGGCTCGCAGAGCGGTCTGCAGATGGGTGCCGCCGGCGGCGCGGTCGGTGCGGTCAGTGGTGATTTCGTCGATCCATGGTGCGCCGTCGAGGCGCCCGGTGATGGTGATGTTCAGAGCGATGGTGTCGCAGACCCCGACTTCGCGGGCTGTGTGGTCGATGAGTTCGCGGTAGGAGGGGCGGAGCAGAGTCGAGGCGTCGCACCCGAGGAGGTTCGCCAAATGCCTGCGGTTGGGTCGGCCGTTGCGGCCGGGGAGTGGTCTGCCGGTAGCGCGGTGTTGCACGAGGAGCTGTTCGAGTGCGGGCTGGACCCAGCGCCGCGTGTCGGGTTCTATTCTTCCTTCCCCTAGGCGGAGTCGGCACCACTCACGATCGGCAGCCAGAATGTCGGGCGCGAAGTCGTCGATGAATCTCAGGCTCCACGCCACCAGTGGCCCCAGGACCGCTTCCGGGATCCTGGCGGTCATGTTTTCGGTGTTACTGCGAGCACCGGTCTCGCCCCATCCCTTGATACGCCGGGGATCGAAGGTCAGCTGATCGGAAACCAGTACCGTCCGATAGCGCCAGAAGTAGCGAATCGCGACGCGGTGGTTGTCGCGGACAGCGCGGTTAAGTTGTGTTGCCATCAAATGCTGTTGGTAGGTGAGCAAGTCGTCGGACGTGACCATTGACAGTGGCAACGGTTCTTTGCCGTGTACGGCTTGGGTGTTGAGCCAGATGAGGAAGCTGCGGATGGAGGCGAACAGGGACACGATGGTGCCGACCTTCGGGAGTCCGAGTTCCCGGGTGGGCACCGGGCCGCTAAGCAGGGTGAGTGCCAGTTCTTTTGCGATGAGGCGGTAGGGCGTCGGCAGTGTTGTGAAGTCGAGGATGATCCTGACGTGGTGCTGCTGGAATGATCCTGGTGCGAGGTCCCAGACGTCGTCGATAAAGCGCGCCGCCTGCTGGCGGTCCGTTTCTGTCCGCACCGGCCGGCCGTCGAAAATCAGTCTGTCGCGGAAGGGGTGCGCGCTTGCGGGTCGGTCGTGTTTGGCTGTCATGCTGTCTCCCAGGGTGTTTCAACGAGATCGAGAAGACTGTCGGTAGCTTTGTTACGGGCGGCGACGGTGATCTCGGATCGGCTGAACTTGGGTAGCACGTCATGGTGAATCGCCGCCCACGTCGGACCGTACTTCCTCCACCAATCGGCCTCGGGGAGCTGTTGGCGGCGGGCGACCAGAGCGTCGAGGAGCCCGAGTAGCCCTGGGAGGTGATCGGGTGTGATGACACAGTTTCCGCAATGAAAGCAGTCCAGGAACGATGCTCGGCACGTGTTACCAGTCGCGGGATGGCTATCTGCGTCGATGCAGGTGGTCCATGCGGCCTCCGCGGCGGGGTGGGGCGCAGGCATGTCGTCGTCCTCGGGCCCCGATGCAGGTGAACGCACATGCAGTGCTCCCCCAGCGATTTGCAGGGCCCGCCGATGCGCCTGCAGGGCCTTCGACTCGGCCTCACTGACTGCAGTAGCGACGATGTCCTGCGCCCACTCAGCCACGGTGGGATCGCCGCGCAAATAGTTACCGAACAGCACGGGCACGGTGTTGCTCCGGGCCGACGAGGGCAGGTGCCCACCGAGTTGTTTGGTGCGGCGAACCTCCGTGCTGGTCTTGATCCTGTTGGTCGAGACCTCCAGTGGCTCGGGTTCTGCGCCCTCGAGCGCATCCGCCTCGAGGTGGTGCCGATCGCGCCACACTGTCCATCGAATCGCCAACGCCGACAGGTCCCGCGCGAACGGATCGTAGTGCTCCTCTACACCCTGGAGCCCGCGCAGGTGTCCGTTGCGCCACAGCGACCACACGGAGGTGCTGTCGCTGAATGTCCTGCTGCGGCCGGTCAGTTCGTGAAGTAGCAGATATAGGCCACCGGGGTAGTCCAGTTCTTTCCCGGGCGGCCCAATGTCCCACGTGGCGGTATCAAACCATCGGCCGCGGCGGCGTCGTTTGACTAGGCGGACTTCGACCGCGCGGGATTCGAGGATCCTATGTTCGTGCGGGAGTTCTTTGATCGTTTCGACGTTGCGTCCGGTGACGGCGACGAGCAGCGCCATCAATGGTGCGAGGTCCGGGATTGTCAGAAAGAGCTGACTTGCCAACGCGCGGCGCGTTACCCGGAACTCGCCGTCGATCCCTGGGGGACGGGGCACCACGCCGCTGCGCGCCATGTCGGCCAACGTCAAGGCCTCGTAGCGGCCATCTGCCAGTGAGCCCGATGCCTGTTCGTGCGCGCTAACCAACGACTCGGCGGTTCGGATGCGATCACGGATTGCCGCCACGTCGGTTCTGGCGGCCGCGAGAAGTCGGGTCAGCTCGCCGTCGGAATAGCCTGGTCGGCCGCCTCGATACTGGATACCAACCCGGCGGCAGGTGTGGTCGATGACGTCCTGAGCCACCTGTTCCACGAGCGGGCTGACAGAGAGGAAGCGGCCGAACTCAGCTACACGGCTCCAGGCTCTCGATTCGTGCAGTCCCCGGCCGCGATGGTGGTCGTACATTGACTCCAGATGTGCAATCGTCAAAGACCTTGGGCTCGAAGGTGGATCAGTAAGGCCGGACAGCACTAGCAATGCCTGGCGGACTGAGCGAACGTACGACTTCGCCGATCCGAGCGTTCTGATCGAGCCCAACGGCCCCAATACTCGGCGTAGAGCATCTGCCACTGCCGGGTGCCAGCCCGGCAGCGGGAAGTCAGCGACCGCGAAGGTGGTCGAGCGTTCGTCTTCCCCGTCGAACAGCACGTCGAGCCCGCCCAAAGCCCCGGGGGCAGCTTCGGCTGCTTCGTATCCCTGCGGCGGGAGAGATGCCCGGCGACCCAATCCTGTGCTGCCGCGGCCACGCTCAGTCATCGACAGCACCACGCTCAAGAGGGGCATCGATCGCCTCTATTGGGATGTGACGCAGGTCCTCCCAATCTTGAGGCACCAACGCCATCCGCGTGTGCATCTCTAACTCCGACAACGCATGTAGATAGATCTGAGTCGTCACCACCGATCGATGCCCGAGACGTCGTCGCACCCAGTCCAGGGGGTCACCGAAAATCTGGGTCCACTGTCCACGCTGGTGCACGTTCAGCTCCCCCAGTGCCGCGATGTGGCCTCGTTGTAGCTGTTCTAAGGTCACGACCGCGAACGTATGCCGCAGCAAGTGCGCGTGCGCGCTCAGCGACACCCCCGCTATCTGACATCGCTTGTTCGCCGTGGTGAACAGATCTTTCCACGTCGACACTGCGATCGGTGTGCCGAACTCTGACAACCAGAACGCGGCCGGCTCCAACCCGTTCGGTCCATCGACCAGCAGCGTGCGCCGCTCTTCTGCGGTCAGATCGTGCACCTTGATGCGCACGCGCGTGCCTGCGTCTGTTCGCACCGCTATTGGTTTCGACGGATCTGGAACTATTAGGGGCGCGGGCCACCGTTCATACCGGCCAGCTTCACGGGCCCGTTCGATCACCTCAGCGCGGTCCACCAGCATGTAGCTCATCAGATCGGCGATCACAGATTCCGGTACATAGACCCATCGGGCGGAAGCACCCTTCGCGATCGCTGTTGGCAGCCAGAAACGTTGATAGCCACCGAGACCACGTTCCAGTGGGACCTCGAATACCGTCAACGCCGCCTGCTCCGATAGCCGCAGACCAGTTCGCACCATGAGATCGCAGAAGGTTGCATTGCGCGCACCCCATCTCCCGCGAAATCGTGGATCTGGCATGCCATCCGCGGTGTACCCGCGCATGCCGACATCGCGCCACCGTCGATAGGACTGCGGCGGCAGCCACCTCACATGCTCAGACTGTCGATCGTGTGAGTACGTCGCCGGCGTCGTCGCGGACAGTTCGCGGCCGCCGGGCCCTGGGTAGATCGGCATGAACCTCCGAAGCCGGTGCGGCACCGGATTGACCGGCACCGTACCCGCGTCGACTTGCCACCCAAAGAACTTATCTGCCGCGGCGACCTCGCGGTCCCAGGTCGTACCCTTCACACGAGGACCGGCCGCATCCATTCGGCGCCATCGCCAATAGGCCACGTGATCGGACTCCTCCACATCCCGCCAATCACGCCGCCCGCGCGCTGCGAAAGCGAAGTTCAAGAACGCCGCCAGATCGCGTGCGTACCCAACCTGTGTGTTACGCGCCTTGGACTGCATCTCAGCCGAACTAAAGAATGCGTTCAGGGTGATGCTGTACTCGAATGACGGGCTCAGGAGGAACGGAGCACCAGGTACTAGCCCCGACTGCAGCAACCAGTCCTGCCAATCCACAGCGAGACCAGCAACGTCCGCCATTGACACACGCGGCATCAACTCCCCGGGGGTGACGCACACTCGCCACGCTGACCTTCGCACGGTCGGACACTACGTGGACAGATGACCAACCGTGCACAAGACATGATTGCGGCGTTGGGCTGGGCTTTCCCGATGGTGGGCGCCCGACCGGTCACCCTGACTGAGCGCGCGTACGGGCTCAGAATCGAGCACTACCAGGCGGGCGAACAGCTCGCGTGGGCGTTGTCCTCTCGCGGGGTGTGGATGGGTGTGGTGCGAGTCAGCATCGCGAGCACCAATGCCGCCGTCACGGTGGCGTCATGTCTGTGGGTGCCGGCCGAGGCGATCAGGCCTCCTCGAATGGGTACTACTCAGCCATGAGAGTTGTTGTGCGGCTTAACCGAGACTCTCGGATGTGGTCGTGGAAGTCGGTGCCTGCAGCCGCCCACGACAGCCCTGTCGAGCACTCCCCTACCGACTACTCGACCGCGCAGGCGGCGATCGTTGCCGCCCAAGAGCGGTTCGGTCCTGGGTTAACGGTGATCGTGTAACCGAATGTCCCAGCGCTACTGCGCTGAGGATACCGGCGGATCAGGCCGTTTCAGAATGATCAGGTCATCGCTGTTGGTGTAGCGGTCGTCGGGCAGCAGGACGAGCCCAGGTTGTCCCTCGCCTGGTTCAGGTGGGTACGCCATCAAACGATGTTCTCATCCCCCGCCGACAGCCCGTCCTCGGCTGCTACGCCATGACTGGTTGCCGTGCCGGTTCTTGATCAACCCCGTCGATGTCCTCGCGGTGTTCTCCCCAAGCATCCAGGATGCGGCTGACGGTGCCGTGGTGAACGTTCACCTTTTTGGCGAGCGCCCGCCGAGTCTGGTGGGGCTGAGAGTGGTTGAGCCACAGGATGTGCGCAATGGTGGACGGTTCCGTTGTCGCATTGGTGACTTCCCGGAGACGGCGGGCCGGTTCGACGAAGTCACCAACGGTTCGAGCGTCCACGGGATCGGGGTGGCCGGCTGGTGCGATCTCCTGCAGGGTTGCGAGGTGGTCTTCGACCTCTTGGACGCTTGGCGCAGCATGTTCAGGTCGAAGCCGAAGGAGCAGAACGAGACCATGGGTCGACAGGAGTAAGAACGCTGGCGGAATCGTGCCGCCAATGACGGCGACCATCGGATCCAGGCGGGCGGTCTCGGAGATATACGCGTGAAGGGCGTTGCCGGCGATGCTGATGGCGGCCGCGGTAGTCAGGAGGAACCAGAAGAACTGTCGGGAACGCCTGGATTCGTCGCCGGCAGCTGCGACCAAAGAGATGGTCGCTTGCAAAATGGTGCCGTCGACGATGACAGGTGCGATCCAAGACAGCTCTCGCTGTGGCCAGATCTCGGTTGCAATGTCCCACAACGCTGAAAAGCTCAAGATGAAGCTGCCCAGTGCAAGCAATGTCGTTACGGCGATCGCGGTGACAACCGCCATTTGCTGCACAGTTGAGCGCTTAGTATCGGTATTCACGGTCACAGGTCCAATCTGTGGTCGAGGTCCTGGCCAGTGCTGGAATCACTGGTCAGGACCGTTTGGAAGCAACCCGCTCAAGGTGCATCTACATACATGTAGACATGCATGCAGTTAGGCGAGGTCGTCCGCGGTTGGCACGCCAAGCTTGTCGAACAGCTCATCGAGCGCATCGCCGGTGATATCTGTGAGCTTGTAGCGCCGTTCGCGCACCAACCAGTCCAGGCGGCGAGCCGTGCCGATTTCGATCTGAGTGGAGAACGGAACTTTGGGGGTTCGCTTCGGCGCCGTTAGCCGCTTGCCCGCTCCCCTGTCAGACGGGGTGACAGCCGGTTTCCGGGGTGTTTTGGGTTCCGCGGCCGCCGGCTGGGTCGGCGCGGCCGGCTCGGTCGGCTCGGTCGGCGCTGTTGGCTCGGGCTCGACCTGCAACGCTGGGGGCGTTGGCACCGGATCCGGGCTGCTAACTGGGGCAACAACCGCGGCCAAGCTGGTGGCCTGCTCCCGGGCCTGACGTCTTGTCGGCCGCGTCGACTGGGGCGTAATACCAGGCGTCTTCGTCATTGACTTTCCTTCCACTTAAGCGGAGCGGGCGTTGTCGAGGCGCTTGAGGAGCTCCTTAGCCACGGCTCGATAGTCGAGTGCGGCTGTACAGCTTGGGGACCAGACGGCGATGGGTACGCGCTTGTCCTTAGCCTCCCCCACTCGAACGGTGCGGCTAATTTCGCCCAAATACTCGTTTGGCCAGTCCCGCTCGAGGTTTAAACGGATTCCCTTCGCCAGCGCCGAGCCACCGTTGTAGTTGGCGAGCAGCACATGGCGGATGTCGACCTGTGGGTTGAGGAGTTCCTGGGCGTCGTAGACGTTGTTCGCCAGAGCAGTGAGCCCCTTGAGCTCGTCTGGACCTCCTGGCGAAACGACGGCAAGGACATCCGTTGCCGCCGCGAACGCCGAAGTCGTCATGGGACCTAGTGCCGGCGGGCAGTCGATGACGATCGCGTCGTACGGGTCGGGCAACGCGTCAATAGCGACCTTGAGCCGATTCTCTCCCCCTGGGCCGAGCCCGGTCCGTTCCAACGCATAAAGACTGTCGGATGACGGTGCGACGTCGACTCCGTTTTCGGTCCGTTGGACCACCTCCGCCAGGGGCATCCGTAGCCCCCGGTCCGGCACGAGCACCTCGTACATCGTGCCGTCGTCGTCACCGAGCTCCACGCCGTACCCGTCTGTGGCGTTGGCCTGCGGATCAAGATCAATGAGAAGGACGCTGAGACCGGCGAGATGGAGTTCGTAAGCAATGTTGTTGGCGGTGGTGGTCTTGCCCACGCCGCCCTTTTGCATCGCTACCGCAAGAATGTACGAGTTCGACGACATACACACATACTGCCATGCCTGCAAGTGTGCACGCAAGACTGTTTACAGGCTGACAAGCAAGACTGTTTGCAGGTATACATACATGTATGCGTGCAAGTACGACCTCTAGGAAGGGTAGTGACCTCCCGAACGATCTGGATGCATACATGCATACATGCATACATGCATTGGATCGCTCGCGATCCGGGTTTACCTGCAGAAACTCCGGCGGGCCGGGGTTTGTCGTTTACCCCTGGCGCACGGTTGAGCCAAGCGGGCGTCCCCCTCAAGACTTCGTCACATCGTGGGGCGGCACGGGCGATCAAGTTTCGCTGGCGGGGGTGACGCGAGAAAACTGGACAATGTGGAGCTTGTCGCCAACGGTGCCTGGGTACCGCCACTCCACTAGGTTCACTGCGACCCATTTTTCTGGGTCGGAGGTACGAATCCGCACCTGAGATTTGACCCGTGCGCCGGGGGTTCCGGCCGAGAGTATGTTCTGGTTGCGCCGAAGGAGCGGCCAGTCCTCTGGGTGGATGATGTCGTTCGAGCCGTCAAGGCGGTAGTCAATCCAGTGTGGAGGTTGGGTCAGAAACTTGACCACGACAACCGTCTCGTTTCCATTTGGAAAAGCAATGAGCGCAGAAACGTTCCCATTTGGGTCGGCCTCGGTCACTCCTAGGTGTTCGAGGGCGCCTACCTGTGGATCTTGCGTGTCCGATACGTCATGCATGATGCTTCGGAGTCCAAATGCCTCGTCATCGTTGCGATTTCGCACGACTGAATGCCAACGCATCAGGTGACCCTCGTCGTGCAGGACGACGACGTCGGATTCGAGGGTTCGGCCTTCGATGGGGTTGATTGCGTGCTCGGTGAGCTCGTCAACTCCGTCAAACCGAACGACTTTCCGCATGAACTCACCGGAGTTCCGATTGCGCCGAAACCCGTCAGCGTCGTTTGTGCTCATCAGCCACGACTCCAAGCCCTGGCTGACCTGCAGTGTTTTCGCATCCCAGGTGGTCGCGGCGGTAATTCGGGGGTGGGGAATTTCTTCCTGAAGTCCGCCCACCCACAACTGGATTCCGTAGACCTGTCTGTCGTAGCTCAAGATCGGGATTGCGGACACCAGTCTTGGTCCCTGATAGCCGGGGACTTCGATCGGTTTGACCGGCTTCCCGCTTTGCCGGACCTCCTCTAGGGCTTTGACCAGCGTCTCGGAGTGAACGTTCGTGTCACGTCGTAGGCCTTGAACGTTGGCCCAATCCCGTCGGCTGCCGTCCTTGAAAACCACGGACATGGTGGGCGGGCGCTCGAGGGTTTCGATGATGTACCAGCTCATGGGGGGCCATGCTAGCTGTACCGGTCCGCACAAAAACCATGGGTGACCTGCTACTTAGCGAGGCTAGCAACTTTCACGTGGAACGGTTCAGGACGTAGCGCGCCGCGCTCGCGGATATTCAGCTGCGCTGGTGCCGGCGCGGACAGCTCAAAATTGTTGAGAATGTGCGCGATAAGCAATGTTGCTTCGTGAAAGGCGAACGCGCGGCCAATGCAACTGCGCGGGCCAATACCCCACGGCCGGAAAAACGCGTTCCGCGCCGGTTTAGGCCGGAACGGGTCGAAATCGTCGGCAGAATCACCCCACACAGCGGGATCACGCTGCGCTGCTAGGGCCAGCACGAAAACCGCTCGCCCTGCTGGGACGTGGTACCCACCCAGCGTTTGATCGCGGCGCGACACACGGAAGAGACCGGGAAGGGGAGGCCAAAGCCGCAGGACCTCGTTCAGGGTGGCGCGTATGTCCCGCAAGCCTGCAACGGCCGTATATGCATAATCCGCAGCCTTCAGTGTTGCTGCCTCCGTGCGCAGCCGATCTTGAAGGCCAGCATCTTGGGCCACATAGAACAGCGTGGTTTCAAGCAGTGATGCGGTGGTCTCGTGGCCGGCCACGAGGAACGTCAGGATTTGGTTGCGAACGTTGTTGTGGTCGAGCAACTCCCCGGTTTCCGGGTCAGCGGTGGAGAGCATCAGATCGAGCAGATCAGTCGATTTAACCTGGGCAGCGTCTGTGCGGATCTCGATAATGTGATCGACCGTCGATTGGACGGTGGCGATGTCGCTACGAAGCTGGCGTTGGCGCAATGCCTCTCGTACGTGCCCGATGATGGGAAGGTCGTTGGTGGACTCGGAGGCCCACACCAGTGTGCGACCTAGTGCATCGAGGAACGCCCGAGCGTTCTCGACTGAACCGCCTTGATCACCGAATAGGCCAAAACCCATGCTGAATCCGGCTCGTGCGATCACTTCGAGTGTCGTGTGCGTCATCGCAGTGGTGACATCGACGAGGTCCGAGTTAGAACCCGTCCAGCTGTCGCGCAGGTCGTCGGCCACAGAGAGCATCGCCTCGTGGTGCACGCGCATGGCGTCTTGGGTGAAGGCCGGCGTCAGCACTCGACGAGCGTGTCCCCATGCTGGGTCTGAGGTGCGCGCGGTGAACAGTCCGTCGTCGGCGACTTTCCGCAGGCTCAGCCCTGGTCCGAGCAGAGCTCGCGCCCAGTTGTCTTCGTTGGCGCACTCGTTCGCCAGTTCACTGCCGGCCACGATGACCAGCCGATCTTTCAAGAGTTTGCGCTGGAATATCGGCCCTAAGTCTCGTGATAGCGCCATTTCATGCTGAGTGGGCTTGTGGCGGTCCACGCTTGTGACGTCGCCGAGAAGTGGGAGTCGTCCAGGAGCATGCGGAAGCCTGCTCAGATCTGTGGCCATGGGGCTAGGTTTCCATACCGCATTCATTGGCCAACAAGGTCCTTCGGATGGGCGCAGCGCACGGCGGTATCGCCGTAGGGCAGTTGCCATCCTTGTTCGTCGCAGCGGCCACAGGTGTGAATTGCCATCTGTTTTTGGCGGGCCTCATGTTCGCGGGCGTCGTCGATGGCGGCTGGTCGGTTGTGCAGGTCGTCGTGTTTGTTGAGGATCATGGCGAGCAGGGGGATGGGGCGGTGGGGGTTTGCTGCGATCCAGTTGCCGTTGCCGGTGAGTGTGTAGTCGCGGAGCAGTGCGTTGAGGTCGCGGTCGGTCCAACCGTGGGCCGCTGGTTTGGTGAGTACGTGAGACCAGGCGGCGGGGGAGTACTTGCGCGCCCAGTGCGGTGATTGCGGGTTCTGACGCCATTTGATGGCCAGTAACGCGCCTTTCTGCTCGGGTTCGGGACGGCGGCCCCTCCTCTCGTCGGGAGCTCGGTCGCGCGCAGCGCGGCCTTTGAGTTTTCCGGCATCGCCGGTGTGGGTTAGTGAGTAGCTACGGGGGTGGGAGGTACGCCCTAAAGGGCGCTCTACGAGGTGGGGTGCCGCTTGGGTGTGACCTCGGCGTTTATCCACAACCTGCACGCCGTGGAGGGCGTAGACGCTGGCCCAGCCTTGGCTGCTGTCTCCGACCCGGTGTGAGGCCAGTCGTTCGCCTAGGGTGCGTTGGCGGCCGCGCAGGATTTCGGTTGCAAGGCCCAGGTGCACGAGGACTTTGCGGGCTCGTGAGACGGTGCGTGGTTTGTATCCGGTGATGCGGGCGATCAGCTCTACCGTCGGCCGGCAGTTGCGTCCGGTCCCGAAATCGGCATGCACTGCGTGTGCGGCGGCAATCTTCACCAGTGTTTTGAGCGCGATGTCGCTCTTTCGGGAGGTTCCGTGCGCGCCGATCAAGGGCCGGATCCGGTCGTAGTGCAGGGCATACGCAACCTGAACGTCCCAGGTGAGCCACCGCTCAGCGGTATGCCAGCAGGGGACGCCGGCGTAAGCGCGACGACCGACATCAAGGGCGATGCGGTCACGTGTGCGCAGCACCTCGAGGATCTTCTCTTTGCTCGCTCCCGGCCGCGAACGAGCAACGATCGCGGTCAAGGGGCCGAAGCGCGTGGTCGCGTGACCGCGCCGGGGTTGCTTCGGAGAAGAACCGCAGTACACCCGCGGTTTGAGAACTAGGTCGGATTCTGTGTCCGACACGTGATGTGCAGGGATTGCACGCACAAAAGGGTGCGCGGTACCCTGAGACCTGTCTGGCAAGACAGTCCCTTCGGGGTCCGAGAGATCGAGTGTGGCGCTCGACTCTCAAGCTTTAGAAAGGCTCTCCGGCTCCAACCGGAGAGCCTTTCGTTTTTTACGAGTGCTCTGTCACACCATCCTGTGATGTCATGCGGGCAACCGAAGCTGCTGCTCGGCTGCTTTGAGGTCAGGCCCGATCATCAGATCTGGGCGACCGGCCTTCTCGCAGAACACATCTGCTGCATAACGCGAGTACGCCGAGTAGCCAGCTTCTTGGGCCAAGGCTTGAAGGTCAACGGGCTCAGGCACACGAACGAGGTAACCCTTTCGGGGGCCGAGGGATCGGCGAGCCATGTGATGTCCTTTCTCTCCGAATCGAACTGAAAAGGAGCGCCAGGTCGAATACTGGCACGAATGTGTATCAGCTACAGCGAGCGACACGCGGTGTAGCTGATACAGAATGCGGGGGCTGCTCGATCAAACGTGATCCTGAGGGTCACGTTGCACGCACGACGACCCTGTGGTTTGCTTCTCCACGCAGACATTGGCATCCGATTGCCATGTCGGCACACCCCGGATCTTGGGATTCCAGACTCGGATGGTTAGACGCACTGGTCGGTCAGTCATTTTGTGACGACCGCTTTCCAGGGCGTCACTTCGTGCATCAACCATCCGGGGGGATTTATGGCGATATTAAGCAGGCGTTCCAGTGGGACGGTTCCTCGCTCGCCGGTAAGCAGCGCGCAACTCAGTTTCGTTGACAGACAACGCATCCGCCAATGCGCGCGCGGTTTGCTCACTCAACTCAGCCTCGCCGCGCTCGATCGCACCGACCATCGTGGTGCTGATGCCGGCCGCAACTCCAAGCTGAGGTTGAGTCAAACCACGCAGAACGCGCCAGTCGCCAGGAAAACGTTCATCCACGGGAACGCTCACCAGCTCGGAGAGCGAAATATCCAGCGCGCGGGCAACACTGGCGAGAACGTCGACCTGGGGCGAGCGCACGCCCATCTCCCACTGGTACAGCGTCGTTCTTCCCACGCCAGCGATGCGAGCCAGCTCGCCCTGGGTCAGGCCAGCTCGCGTTCGAGCCTCCGTGAGGGCACTGGGGGAGAAGCCTCGCAGTACTCGACGGCTCACGGAACCGCTGCTAGGCACTGGGGCGTCATAGCTAGACACTCTGCACTAGACCTCTCCTCGCAATCACTAGAGAACGCTTTGTTGAGATGTTATAGTGAGAACGATCTAGGAAGCGAACACTCTCCTGGAAAGAGGGTCTTCTTTCGAACGAACAAGCTAGAGAGACCGGAAACGTCGGTGAGTTGGCGCTCCGTACGACGTTCCCGGTCCCCTTAAACAAGGTGGTGCAGCTGTGCTGACACCGCCCTGAATTGCTCGACACCGAGTTCCTCTGAGATTTGGACGTCCTAAGGAACCCGGGGTCTATCAGCGACCGCTCCAACGGACTGCTGACCCTTCAAGGGTAGGCGGTTCGACCCACTCACAACCCTTTGAAGGTCAAAGATGGTGACTTCCGTCGCACCTACAGCTCCGCCAACTGTTGTTGCCGCAGCGCACAGCACTGAGAAGGAACAAAGCCTCGAAAGTCGGGGGCGCCCTGGGAGAGGGCCTGATTTGCCGTCTGACCTCTCCCAGGGCGAGAAGCACCAAGTAAGTGTTCAAGATTTGCCGTCTAAACACTCACCTAGCTCTTCCAGTTTAGGTGCCACGGCGACCTCTTGTGCCCCATCCAGTCGGGTCCACTGCCCGGCCCAGCCAGTCGGCTACATCTGTCTGCCACCGCGAGAGACAACCGTCCAAACGTGCCCGCTTGGCCACTCGATGGAACGCGCTGTCTCCCGCCGGGTGCGCGTTCCCCGCACCCGCTGACCTAACCGCCCGCACCACCTGCCTGGAAGGCACTTCTATGCCCGTTTTTTGCTGCCGTTCAACAGCTTCCCGCCTCACCGCTTTACTCGCCGCCTTCCTCACCGTCGCGGCCGTCACGGTGGGCGCTGCTGCCGGGACGGCAGCGGCTGCGCCGAGCACGCCGGGCGGCTGCCCGACGCTGTATGTCCTCGGTGTTCAGGGCACGGGGGAGTCCTCAGAAGATGCTCCGGTCGACACTGACGGCGGGATGCTCGGGTCAGTGATGCGGCCGTTGCTGGCCTTGGCGGGGTCGAAGGTGGCCCGGGCATATGTGCCGTATCCGGCCGGGTTTGGTGGAGCGGTCGAGGGCGGCAAGGAACCGTACGCGGCATCGGTGACCACCGCGATGGACCGGTTGTCGTCGATGATCACTCAGATCGCCGACAAGTGCGAAGACACTGATTTCGCGTTCGCCGGTTACTCGCAGGGCGCGCACGCGGCGGCGAACGTCGCTAAACAGATCGGTGCCGGCAACGGCCCGATCGATGCTGACCGGGTCGCGGGTGTGGCCTTGTTCGGCAACCCGGCCCGCCCGACGAACGCACCATTGTTCCCCGGTGCATCGGATCAGACCGCCCCCGAACCGGCACCCGGTAGCAGCGGCGAATCGCTCGCTCAGATCCCCGCACCCCAGCAGGGTGAGGTGAGCGGCGGGGAATCGGCCCCACGGCAGATCAGTCCAGCGGATACGGAGAGCTGTCCGGCCGAGTGATGGATCGTTGCGCGCCCGGCGATTTGGCGTGCGCTGCACCAGCGGACTCACCGATCGTGCATCTAGTGGCCAACATCGGTGGCCAGTCCGAACTCGACCAGGCCGACCCGGTCGGCTCACTGACCTCCCTCGGTCAAGCGTTGGCGTTGACGTCGATCAAGGCCGGCGTCGAGGTCATCAACGAAGACGTCCAGGGTGAAACGCTGGCTGACCTGTCGTACTCACCGACCGAGACGATTTCTCAGCGACTGGCCACCGCCTCTGACCCGCGCACCCCGATGCCGACGATCCCCGAGGCGATCAACGCTGTGGTCAAGGTCGGCACCATCGGCTTCAACGCTGTCACCACGGTGCTGCGCACCACCTTCACTCCCGACACCATCGGCGCACTGGCAACGGTCGGCCTGGCTAATCCGCCTGCTGCCCTGGGCATTTTGGCCGCAAAGCTCGGTGCTGCGGTGGTGGACCTGGTGCCTCCGACCACGGTCAACCGGTGGGCCAACGAGGCCTTCGACGCGGTGAAGGCCAACGTCAAGGACAACGAAGAGCTCCTGGACGTGTCGACGATGATCAACTATTGGAAGACCACGGCTGCGCACGGCTCGTACACCAACGACGCCGCGACCACGACGGGGGCGAACTCGACCCTGTATGTGGCGCAATGGTTTGCAGCGTTGGCCAACGATCTCGCCGGTGACACGTTCACTCCGTACAACGCGGACGGGCTCCTGAACTACGACTCCGCCTCTCCGGTCTCTGGTGTCCCGGTGCCGTCGGTGCCCAGCTCGACCCCGGCGGTGTCGTCGTCCGAATCGCAGACAGACGAGCCCTTGACATCCTCGTCAGCGCCGTCGCTGCCGACGTTGCCTCGTCCCGCACTCACTGACAACGGTTCATAACATCCCAACCCATTCCCCACGGGGCTTCCCGAGGAGGGAGAAGGAATCTTGTTGAACGACAACACTGATGACTGGTTCGATGACTTCGCTCCGCTACCAGCGGGCCCCAGCGACACCCAGAGCGGTGATGACCAGTCGGTGGTATCTGCCGCACCAGATGCCGCCGACGTAGTGGGCAGCTCCGATCCCTCCGGAGACGAGCCCACGGGCGAGATCCCGGTGGTGGCGACCGACCGCGCCACCGCCACCACCGGGACACCCACCGGACCGGCCACCGACGCTGCAACCAGTCAGTGGGCATGGATTGCCGCACCAGAGCAACCCCCGGGCGCCGGCGGTTACGCCGATGACTTCGCCCCCTACGACGCCGAAGCATCAGAGCCACAACGGTTTCCGATGGACTACGCCACCCCTGCTGTGCAGCCGGTGGGGTCTGGCGCGCGTCCTGCACCCCGCCGCAGATCTAAACGCGGCTACGTCATCGCCGCCGCGCTGCTGGCGTGCGTGCTTGTCGTGGCCGGGATCGGCGCACTGCTGGCCTTTGGCGGCGGCGGACCCGGCAACTCCCCGACGACCGACATTCCCCAAGCCACTCCGCAGAGCACGGTCAGTGTCGGCGTGCCTGCAGCACCAGTGGCACCGGCCCAGGATGCGGACTGCCCCAACCGCAGCGAGGACGGCGTGAGCACCGGACGAGACCCCGGTGGCACCACCAGCGGCCCGGCGGTGATCAAAGCGTTTGAACATGCCTACTACGTCGAACGCAACGGTGCCAAGGCCCGCAGCTACGGCACTGAGCTGGCCCGAATGGGCACAGCAGCGTCGATGCAAGCGTTCATCGACACCCAGTTGCCGCCGGGCACGACGTACTGCACTCGGATCACCGATCGCGGCGCTGGCCTGTTCTCTCTCGAACTGAGCGAAATCCCGCCTGGTGGAGGAGAACCGCTGCTCATTCGCCAGCTCGTCCAGACCGCCGAAGTCGAGGGGCGCACCCTCATCACCGCGATCACCAAAGACACCAACCAATAGCCATCACCCCCCGATCCGCCTATCACCGCTAGATCCCTTGTTCGACAACCAACGAAAGGCAATACCGCTCATGCAAACTCCACGTCACGCTCTACCCGAGACGCCGTGCAAGGCCCCACTTCCACGCGATGCGCATATGCCGGTGCGCGCCCGGGCGATGGCCGCTGTGGTGGTGGCCGCGGTCGCGATGGGCGGCGCGGGCGCGCTCGCAGGCCCAGCGTTCGCCGACCCCGAGCAGGGTGGTGTCACCAGTGAACCGGCACCTGAACAGGGTGGCGTGATCGCCGAACCCGCCCCCGCACCGGCTCCTGCCCCAGAGCCCGCCCCCGCACCGGCTCCTGCCCCAGAGCCCGTGCCCGACTACGGGCCCGGCCTCGTGCCGTCGCCGCAGTGGGAGACCGAACCGGTCATCTACACCGAACCGTCCGGTCCGCCGTCGACTCCGTACACCCCGCTTCCGCAATCGGCACCAGCAGCTCCTGCGCCCGCGCCGGTACAGCCCGCAGGTCCCATCGCTCCCATCCTGGTCAAGGACCCGGCCGCCGAGATCCGCGCAGGCAACTACATCGTGGACCGCCCCGACTGGGTGTCGCCCGAAGCCGCGATCACCACCAACGAGTACATGGCCTACTTCGAGGCCGAAGCCGCACAGTACTTCGAGTCGATCGGCTTCCCCCGCAACGAAGCTGCACGCCGGGCCGCAGCGGCAGCGGCCGGCGCGGGCGTCGGCGGACTTGCCGGAGCGTTGGCCGCCGGCATTCCGACCGCCATCTTCTTCGGCATCGTGGGCGGTGTCGGCGGCGGCATCGTCGGCTCGGTCGTGCCGCCCACCCCCTTCAACATCCTGCCCGGTATCGGTATCGGCGCTGGTGGTGGCGCAGCACTGGGCTTTGCTGCCGGCGCAGCGGCCGGTGGCGCAGCAGGCGCTCTGGCCGGTGGCCTGTTGGGGTGGGCGCTCGGCGCGGGCGACCCGAACGCAGACCCGGCCGCCCCCTGGGCGCCGGTACCACCGCCGCCCGCACCGTTGCCCAACCCCGGCGGTGATCAGTACCAGCTGGTTCTTGATGCGCCCGCCGCGTCCGATGCGGGTTTGCCAGCGGTCGACTACACCGTCGACACCGAGGGCGATGTGTCCTTCTCGACCAACATCGCCGGCATCCCGCCGATCAGCGGTGGGTGGACTGCGCAGCAGGCCGAGGCACCGCTGCAGGCGCTGGGCCCGCTCGAGCAGCCCGCCAAGGACGCGATTGCCGGGGCCACCAAGCAGATCGGTGACGGACTCACCCAGATCGTCGACGGCCTGCACATCGCCTACCCGCAGACCCAGCCAGCCCAGTAGCTCGACACCCGAGCCCGGGCGTCGGCCACACACAACATCACCAACCCGAGAGGGAGATTTATGACAGCGACCAACAGCCCGTGGGGGTGGCTCGACAACAACGAGCCCACTCCCGCCGCAGTGGTGCCGCTTCCGCAACGGCCTCGATCGGTACCCACGGTCGCCGTGATCGGTGCCGCTGGGGGAGCGGGGGTCAGTGTCCTGTCGGTGTTGGTGGCCGACGCCCGCGCCCGAGCTGGGCAGTCGGTGCTCTGGCTCGATGCCGCAGCCACACCGGGCGATGTCGCCGCCCGGATCGCTTCACCCGATGCCGCCAGTGAATACAGCGCTGGTGGTGCACTGCTGCGCTCGAGCGAGGGCCTCGATGAGATTCCCTCGCAGGCCATCTCGACCGGCGGGTCGGTCATCGTCGATGCCGGGGTGGTGGACAAAGGCTCTGCGTGGCTGACCTCTACCACCGCGGTGGTGCTGGTGATCGCAGCCAGACCCGACACCGCCAACCGGTCCCGGTCAGGACTGCAGATGCTCGCCGCCGCCGGCGTACTTGAGCACTCCACTGCAGTGGTGGCCTGCCTGGACCCGTGGGCCAGTCACCTCGTCGGACAAAGGCTCGTGCAGTCCCTGACCGCCCGTATGGGCCGAGTTCTGCTGTGGGACTACGACCCCCACCTGGGGACCGGCGGGCCGATCGACCCCACCCGGCTCGCTTCCTCGACCACCACAGTGGTCGAGCACCTAGCCGGCCTACGCACCACCGCGGACCAACACGACAACGATCTCGCTGCGGAGGCCAACTCATGAGCGCCGCCTACGACCATTACCCATCCGAGCAACCGGCCACGACCCCGGGCACTGTGACGTGGCGGCGCGATCCTCTGCCGGTGACCGGCCCGTACCCGCCGTTGTTCGCGGTGATGGGCGCGCACGGTTTCGCCGGCACCACGACGTTGGCGCAGATGTGGGCACCGGCCGCCGACACTGGGACGTCCTGGCCTGCGCACCGCGCCACCACCCAACTGGTCATCGTCGCCGCCCGCGCGACCATCGCCGGTATCCGCGCAGCCGCCCACGTGCTGCGCGCGGCCGAACGCGGCGACATCCTGACGGGGTCCAGGTGTGCGGACTCGTGGTCGTCGCCGCCCGACCCGGCAACTGCCCCAAAGAAATCACCCGCTATGCCAGCACCGTCTCCGAGCTGGTACCGCACCGCTACAACGTCGACTGGTGCGAGCCGCTGATGTGCGCGCCCGAACCTCACCGCCTCCCGGTCTGGACACCGCCTCGGCCCGGTGATCTGCCGCCACCGAAAAAGGCCCAGTTCCCCGACGTGGTCCCCAAACAGATCGCCGCAGTCGGACAGCAGATCTGCACCGACCTTCTCAACGACCACAAACCCTGACCCACGCATCACCCGCGCCATCGCTACCCACCCAATAGAGGAGAACACGATGAAAGACCTGCTCGCACAGACCAACACCCAGATCGCCCTGTACCTGAGTGAAGGCCCAACGAACCCCAGTCCGGCACCACCTCCGGGGTCCGACAAGTTCTTGACCATCGTGTCCTGGATCGGCTGGGGCGCCACCCTCGCCGCGATCGTGGCTCTGGTCGTTGCCGGCGCTCGTTTCGGTTTCCAGAAGTCCCACGGCACTGCATCAAACGAGGAAGCCGGGAAAGTCGCCTGGACTCTCATCGGCTGTGTCCTGATCGCCATCTCCGGGAGCCTCGTCGGGGCCTTGGTCGGATAACTGTTCTCCCACACCACGAATCGAGAAGGAACATGCATGAGCACCGTGATTGCCGAGGGCATCACCCGCGACGACCTCAAAGAGTTCTGGACGGCGCTGAACTACCTGCTGTGGTTCGGGTGCGTGATCGCCATCATGCGGATCATGTGGCTCGGCGGGATGCTCTACGAAGCCCGCAAAACCGGGAACACCGACGGAGTGACGGGCATCGCCACCCAACTCATCGCCCTGATCATCATGTCCAGCTCCGTCGGTATCGCCACCGCGTTGCTGGTCTAGCCATCCTTTTGGCCCTGGTGGCAGGGCTGATCGGCTGCGGCTCATCCGAGGACACCCCGGCCACCAACAGCAGCGGCTCGCAGGTCCAGGTTGCCCCGACCGCCCCGCCCACCGAGCTGCGGTGGGTTCAGTTCGCGGGCATGGCCATTCCCCAGGCCGCCGAAGGACCCACCGCCAACCCGCAAGCCCTGGCCCCGACCGGGTACGCCCACAACGGACCCGGTGCTGCGCTGGCCGCGATCTCCTCGACCATCCGGATGTCAGTGGCCGACGATGACCAGTGGGCACTGATCGCCGGTGCACTCGCTGCACCCGGCCCCGGCCGCGACGCCTGGTCGATCGAGCGGTCCCGGATCTCCATCACCAGCGACGTCCCCGCCGGTCAAGCGCCGACAGTCCTGGGTTACACGGTCACCGAGTACACCCCCGAGCGGGCGGTCATCGCGATCATCACCCGCCAACCCGATCAATCGCTCACCTCGACGACCACCACCGTCGTCTGGACCCCGCCCGGTGATTGGCGACGACTGATTCCGGATCCACAGACATCGCCCGCCAACCCGGTAGCCGTACTCGATTCGGTTCCACCGCAGATGATCCCGCTACCCGCCTGACCGTGGCCCTGCACCCACCGCTGAGGAGAACACTTGATGGGAACACCACCCCTGGCCACCGCGCCCCACTACGACGACGACCCGAACACGCCACGGCCCTGGCACCGCCGGCACTGGGTCATCGTCGCGGTCCTAGTCGTGGTGTCCCTCGCCATCGCCACCGCGACCTGGTGGGGACTACGTGGCGACGACAACGACAGCGCCGCTCCCACTCCGCCGCCGGCGGCGAGCACACCCCCGGTCAGCAACGGGCAACAAGGATATTTCGCCGACACCACTGATCGGTTCGGTCAACAGATCCGGGTGCCGCGCGACCCGTCAGGATTGGCGCTCCCTCAGGTGAACCCGAAAGCGACCCGGGGTCTCAGCGACGCGGCCTCCGGGATCCAGTGGCAGCAGATCTACGGCCGCGGTGTCGCCGTCTTCACCACCTCAGATGGCCCAACCGCCATCGGGGCTGACGGACTCGCGCAAGGAATCTCACGAACACCGCAAGGATCGGTGATCGCTGCCAGCCAGGTCCTGGGTCGTGTGTTCTACGGCCCCCGCAGGTGCGGCAGAAAGTCATCGCGGAGCAGATAATCGGCCCGCCATCGGCGATCGCGATGCTCACAGACCTGCAGCTGCCAACTCGCCAGTACCCCGCCGATTCATTTGTGCGAGTTGACCCGCAGTACACGGACACATTCTCGCGGGTGTCACTCGCAAGCGGTCCTAACCTAAGCGCAGACTCCTCGACCGGTCAGTTTTACAGCGTGACCACCATGACGATGGTGTGGGATGCCGGCCGGTGGAAGTGGCGCATCCCGGACGACGGTTTCAGTGACGCGACCCGCAACACCCGAATTGAGTCCGTTGCGGGGTGGACCGAATGGTAGGCGCGGACCCACAGCGTCATCGTCCCGCAGCTCAGCACTCGTCGCCGGCCTCCTGGCTGCGACGCCTCACCATTGCCGTCCTCGTAGCTCTGGCCTTGGCGGTCGTAGTGCCCTCTATCCCCACACCTGTGACGTCGCCCGGCGTCGCGCACGCAGTCGACACCTGCGACATCGTCGGCCAGGCCGCCAACGTCCTGATTCCCGGCGTCGACGACAAAGTCTGCGATAAAGCCGTTGATGCGGCCGGGGCAGTATCTGACCCAGCTGGAGCAGTCAAAGACGCTGCCAACGACGGCTTTAAGTCGATGACGGAGTCGTTGGTCAATGGCTTCTCGAAGATGATCCAGCAGTCGTTGACCTGGTTTATCCAGTTACCGACACCGGCCGCCAATCAGTGGGACCCGGTGCAAGAAATTCAGCAGTGGACGGTGCAGATCCAGCTGTTGGGTCTAGCAGCATCGATTGTCGCCGGCGGGATCCGACTGCAACTGGCGAAGCGTCAGGCGGTGTACGCCGAGGGCGAGGAACTGTTCTTCTCGTTGCAGCGCGCAGTGTTCGGGGCGTGGATGTTCGGCGGCATCATGATCGGGTTGACCGCCGGCGTCGACAAGATCTCGACGAAGATACTCGAGCTGTCGGTGACCGATGGCACCCCGGTCGAGGCCGCCAAGAACATGTTCGATGTCGCGAACATGATGGGCTACCTCGGCGTCGGCCTGGTCTTCGTCATCGCGGTGGTCGGGATCTTGGGTGCTCTGCTGCAAGCGATCTTGCTGGTGGCCCGCCAGTCCATGTTGATCGTGGTCGTGGCCATCATCCCGATCATCGGTGCCGCGTCGGGAACGAAGATGGGCAAGAACGCTTTCAGCAAGACCATCTCGTGGACCATCGCCCTGCTGCTGTGGAAACCGGTGGCCGCGTTGACCTATTCGGTCGCGTTCATGCTCGCCGGCACCAAATCCGATGACGGCGCCCAGATCCTGTACGGCGTGCTGCTGCTGACCTTGGCAGCGGCGGTGCTTCCGATGCTCACCAAGTTGGTGTCCGGCGGCATGGCCATGTCCGGCGGCTCAGGGTTGCAGGCCGCGATGATGACGATGGGTGTGGTCGCCGCAGGAGGCTCGATTGCAGCTGCCGGTGCCGGGGGCGGCGCGGGGGCAGGAGCCGGCGCTGGGGCAACACCGGGCGGACCGGCCACGGGTGGTCAAGCCGGCGCTGGGGGAGTCCCCTCGGGCGGCGGCGGCGGTGGTGGTGGTGGAAACCGTGGCGGTGGTGGCGGTGGAAACACCGGCGGAGGCGGGCGCAACAGTTCCGGTTCTGGCAGCGGTGACCAGCAGGGCTCAGGTGGCCGGTCCAGCGCAACCCCCTCAGGTGCAACACCTACCGGCGCCGAGGCCGGTGCGAGCACACCGACCGGAGGAGCCAGCGGTTCCGGTGGTAGCGGCGGGTCGGGCTCGGGCGGCGGCGGATCAACGATGGCCGACGCAGTGAGCAACGTCTCGGGCGCAATGCAGATGTCACAAGCCGCCGAAGACTTCTTCGACGACAACGCCCCAGCGATGGCAGGAGAGCCCCGATGAGCGCCAAACACAACACTTTTCGCGCACTCGCGATTCCTATCACCCCCTCACGGTGGGTGTGACCGCCGGCATGGTGCTGCTGCTGGTCGCAGCGTTCGCGCCGGTCCCCGCCGTCTGGGTGCTCGTGCTGTACGGCGCGGGCATGGCAGCGGCTGCGGCCGGGGTCCTCGTGCAACGTCGGCGGGTGCGTCGATGAGCAGCAACGCCGACCGCAACGTGCTGATCCTCTACGGACGCTGGGAGCGACCAAGCACCACGGGCCTGTACGGCATGACCTGGGGTGTGACCGTCTTCGCCGGCGGCCTGGTCATCGCGAACATTCTGCTGTTTCTGATCACGAATTCGTTAGCTGTCATGGCCGTGTCGGTGCCGTTCTCGGCGCTGTTGGTCGGCCCACTAGTGGCCCGTATCGGTGGCCGAACAGGATGGGAGTTACTGATGTTGCGAGGCCAGTTCTGGTGGGCAAAGTGGCGGGGTGAGACCACCTTTCGTGGTGGCGCATTCGGCGTGGTTCCAGGGGTGGGCCGGATGCCCGGTATCGCCGGCGACACCCGCCTATACGAGTACGAGCTCCGCAACGGAGACCGGTTCGGCTTGGTGCATTTGAAGGCGAAAAACCATTTCGCTGTGTCCTTTTCGATTCAGCCTCGCGGCCAGGAACGGGTCGATCAGTGGCAGATCAACGACTGGGTGTCGGGGTGGGGAGACTTTCTGGCCCAGCTCGGCGGGGACCGCGGCGCAGTCGGCGCCTGCGTCGTTGTCGAGTCGGTACCCGATAACCGCTCCCGGATCACCGCAGAGGTCAAACGCATCACCCACCCGGACGCACCGGCCTATGCCCGGCAAGTGATGGCCGAGGCCGCCATGGGATCAGAAGCAGCCATCGTGCGCTCAGAAATCCGGTTGACGTTGACGTTCGGCCGGATGCGCGAGGCAGCAGGCAAAGAGGTGGCCGATCAGGCCGCCGAGATCGGCCGGAAGATGTCGTCGCTGATGGCCGCGTGCGCCCATGCCGGCCTTGATGCCACCCCGATGACAGCAGGGGAGTGGTGCGTGGCCCCGACACGTGCCTATAACCCGCAGCTGACCGAAGAACTCGAGCAGATCACCGGTGTCAGCGGCGAGGACGCGCTGCGCTGGCAAGGTGCGGGACCGGTGACCTCGGAAAACAAGTGGGACCACCTGGTGCACAACGGGTACCGATCGATCACCTGGGAAATGGCTACAGCCCCGGCAGGCCAGGTGCCCTCCAATGTGCTGCGGCCATTGTTGATTCCGCGCGCTGACGTACGCCGCAAACGGGTCGCGATGATCTACCGCGTCCACAACACGGCCGAGGCGGTCAAACTCGTCGACTCGGACTACCGCGAGGCCCTCGCCGCCGAACAGTCCAAAAAGGGTGTGGTGGCCGCCAGTGCCACCGTCCGGGTGGAGAACACCGGAGCGGCCCGCCGCGAACAAGCCCTGGGCGCGGGATTGACCCGTTTCGGGATGCTCGTGACCGCCACCGCCGGCCCTGATGAGGACCTGCCGTCCATCCGCGCCGAAATCGAAGGCATGGCCGACAGCGCTCACATCGGGTTGCGGCGCTGCTACGGCTACCAGGACGCCGCGTTCGCTGGCTCTCTGGGAATCGGGATCATCCTGCCCGAATACGCCTCCACCAGCTCCAAGATTTCCGCCTGACCAGGCTTTCTGCCGCATTCTTGAGAAAGGCCCACCCACGTGACCCTCACCGGCCGCCACAGCACGCTCGACGCTCCCGCCCAGTCCGGACCGGGCATACAGACCGCAGACCGTGACCCCGATAGCGACATCGACCCAGACGCCAGAGACACCTCCCCGGCGTTCGTGCGGATCGGTGGGGTCAAGATCCGCACCGAACGAGCTTGGCAGGAGCTCAACCAGGCGGCACTCGAACCAGGCTGGAAGGGGCGGCGTGCACGTGCGGCGCTGCGCCGTGAGATCCGCGCACGTCTGCTCTCGATCGAGCGAGTCACCGAGTTTGGTGGTTTCGATCGGCCGATCCCCGCGTCGGGAGGTCGAGGCTTTTCCGGGTGGGGCGGTGGCCGGATGCGATCTATCGCCCGAATGCCGGAGTGGCGGGCCACCTCCACCCAGGCCGCCGGCCTGTGGCCGTTCTCAATCGGCGCATCCGCACCGATGCTCGGCACCCCGCTGGGGGCGCACGCCATCACCGGCGAGGATGTCGGTTTCGATCCGATCGTCTGGTTCGACGACGCCGGGTTGATCAACGCACCCATCACTTTTGTGTTGGCGCTCAACGGTTTCGGCAAGTCGTCGCTGGTGCGGCGCATGTCCACCGGCGTGATGGCCCAAAACCACACGTCCCTGTTCATGGGCGACACCAAAAGCGAGTACTCCGACCTGACCGCGCACGTCGGCGGCCAGCACATCAACCTGTCCTACGAATCCGGCACCATCAACCCGCTCGGCGTCGGAGCCCTCGGATCGGTCATCGGCCGCCTCGACGCCGCGATCCTCGACACCACCGACCCGGACCGCATCACCACCCTGCACGCCCTGAAAACCGCTGTATGGGAGCAGGTCCGCGCCCGCCAGGTGCAGATGGTGATGGGGCTGGTGCAGCTGGTCCGGGCGATGCCGGTCCGCGATTTCGAGGAAACCCTAGTGCGGGTGGCCCTGGAACACCTCTACTCCACCGCCGGCGGCGGATTCACCCCCGACCGCCCGCCGATCCTGTCGGATCTACACGCGGTCATCGACGGCAACAGCAACGTGCTGTGGCCCAAAGTCGGCGCCGACACCGTCGAGCAGTACCGCGACATCACCCGCGCGCTGCGCCAGTCGTTGACCGCCCTGATCGACGGCAACTTCGGCCGCGTGTTCAACGCGCAAACGTCTCAGCCCATCGACCTGGACGCACCCGCGATCTGTGTCGATCTGTCTGGCATCGGAGAATCCGACAGCAAGCTGCTCGCCGCAGCGTTGATGGTTTGCTGGTCAGACGGGTTCGGCGCGGTCGAAGCCGCGCACATCCTCGCCGACGCCGGACTGGCACCACGACGCAACTTCCTCGTCGTCATGGACGAGCTCTGGCGGGTGCTCCAAGCCGGCGCCGGGATGGTCGATCGCGTCAACGCGTTGACCCGCCTGAACCGGACCATCGGCACCGCGCTGATCATGATCACCCACACGATGAAGGACCTCGGCGCGTTCGAGTCGGCCGCCGATGTGAACAACGCCCGCGGCTTCATCGAGCGGGCACCGGCGAAGATCATCGGCCCGGTAGGCCCCGACGAGATCGCCCTGCTCAAACAGGTCACCAAGTTCACCACCACCGAAGAGGCGTGGCTGACCTCTCTGGCCTCCACACCCCCGCCCTCACCGGCGACGCTGCGCAAGATCAAACGCGGTGAACGCCAAAAGCCCCAAGGTCTGGGCTGTTTCCTCCTCAAGTACGGCACCTCCGACGAACAGATCGGCATGCCGTTTCGCACCACCTTCACCGCCACCGAGCGCGGTAAAGGCGTCCACAACACCAACACCCGCTGGGGACGAGCCGGCGCGGCGAGCGGGCAGGACCAATGACCATGGGGCAGAGCTACCGCGCGATCACCGACGAGACCCGCGCCCTGGCCGTCGACAATCTCAAAAAGCTGTTGCCGCATAGCAGTTCAGTGGCTGAGGCGGTGCGGCTGGTGGCCGACCAGTTCGGGGTGTCGGACAACTCAGTGCGCAACTGGATGCGCCGGGCCGGGGTCGACCCGCACGAGCACCTCACCGACCGGCGGCTTGCTGATGCCAACGCCACCATCGCCGCGCTCACCGAAATGAACCGCGAGCTGACCGCGCACCTGACCGGCAGGGTGGACGACTAAACCATGGGGGAGGGGGACAGCGCAGCAGGAGCCGGCAAGCTCCTGGCCGGTGCCGCGGCCTTGGTCGTGGCCATACCGATGATCATCATGCTCGCCTTCACCGGCAGCGGATCTGACTGCGTCGTCCCCAGCGCTACCCCCGGAGCCGGCACGCTGGCACCCGGATCGCGGGTCCAGCCGATGAAGCAGGGCACCTACCAACTCACCTCACCGTTCGGGCCGCGCGGCGGCACCATGCACCAAGGGCAGGACTACGGCTCCCAGGACGGGCAACCGATCTACGCCGCCGCCGACGGAACGGTGAACCAATCCGGTCCTGCCAGCGGTTTCGGGCAGTGGATCGTGCTCGACCACAACATCGGCGGCAAGGTCTACTCGACCGTCTACGGCCACATGTTCCCCGACGACCTGCTGGTCAAGGTCGGAGACAAGGTCACCGCCGGCCAGCACATCTCGAACGTCGGATGGAACGGTGAGGTCGACCCCACCGGGCCAGGCGGGGCGCACCTGCACTTCGAGGTGTGGGACGGCGGCCGATTCGGTGGAACGGCCATTGACCCCATGCCGTGGCTCGCAGGAGCAGTCGAACCAGGCCAACCCGCCCCACGCGCTGGTGCACCGGCCGCGCCGGATGTGGTGTCGGTGGCGGACTGGGACAAGATCGCTCAGCACGAATCGGGCGGCAACTGGGCCATCAACACCGGCAACGGATTCTTCGGCGGTCTGCAGTTCACCGAACAAACCTGGAACGGGTTCGGCGGCGGCAAATACGCCCCCACCGCCGACAAAGCCACCAAAGAGCAGCAGATGGAGGTCGCGAACTCGGTTCTGGCCGGCCAAGGCTGGGACGCCTGGCCCACCACCTCCGTCCAGGCCGCGGTGCGCGACAAAAACCAGCGCCCGCAGGAACCTTCGCTACCGCCGGACAGCCCGCAGCACCAGCCGCCCCGCCCAACAATCAAGCCCCTGCACCGGTAGCAGTGGCCGCCCCCGACACCAGCGGCGGGGATCTGAACAAGCCGATGGACCCGGCCAAGGGATCCGAAGAGCACTGGCAAACCGACACCATCCGACTGGCGCGGGCAGTGGCGCTCAAGTTCCCGCAGGTGCAAACCATCGGCGGCTGGCGGCCGGTCGACGCCTACCCCGATCACCCCTCGGGCCGGGCCGCCGACATCATGATCCCCAACTACGAGACGGCCGAAGGCAAGTCGCTCGGGGACGCGATCAACAAGTACATCCTCGACAACAAAGACTTCTTCGCCGTCGAATACACCATCTGGCGCCAGCAGTACACCCCCGCCACCGGCGAGGGAAACCAGATGGAGGACCGGGGCTCACCCACCCAAAACCACTTCGACCACGTCCACGTCACCACCATCGGACACGGATTCCCAGCACCGGGAACCGATTTCGGCAAAGCACCCGCAGGCGGTTCCGCCGGATCCAGCCGCGGCGACCAGTGCACACCCAAGGGCACCCGCGGCGGGGAAGACAACCTCGCCACCGGCACCGTGCCCGCCGAGTTCGAACCGTGGTACCGCAAAGCGGGCACCCTGTGCCCGCAGATCTCGTCGTCCTTCCTCGCCTCCCAAGGCCACCAGGAATCGGGGTTCAATCCCCGGGCCACCTCACCGGACGGGGCCATGGGGCCCGGACAGTTCATGCCGGGCACCTGGCCTACGTACGGCAAAGACGACGACGGGAACGGCAAGGTCGACCCCTACGACATCGGCGACGGAGTGATGGCCCAGGGCCGCTACATGTGCGCGATCGCGACCACCATCGACGGCTGGATCGCAGACGGCTCGGTCAGCGACGACACCCCCGGCGGCCGCGAAGCGCTCTACCTCGCGGCCTACAACGCCGGTGAAGGCGCGGTGCAACGCAACCGCGGATTCCCCACCGACGGAGCCGATTACATCACCCAGACCCGGCCCTACGCCGACATCATCCTGGCCAACAAACCCAAGTACGAAGCCCAACTCGCTGCGCCCGCGACCTCGTCGACGACCACGCCCGCAGCACCGACCCCGACCCGATAGAGGAGAGAGAACCTTATGTCCCACAGAGCCCCCAGGCGGCCGATCGCCGCCACGACCGCAGTCGCGGCCAGCATGTGTGCGGCACTGCTGGTCGGTGGCTGCGCCGCTACCTCGAGCGAGCCAGCACCCCCGACGAGCAGCACTCAGATCATCAACGGTGACCCCGCCGTCGTCGAGCTGGCCCAGGACCTCACCGCCGTGTTCGGCCCGCTCGAGTTCAGCAGTGTGCGCCCGCATGACCCGTACCCCGAGCACGCGGAAGGTCTGGCCCTGGACGTCATGGTCCCGGGGTGGGACACCCCGGCCGGACGCGAGCTCGGCGACCGCATCGCGGTCTGGGTCAGCGACCACGCCCCGGACTACCGGGTCAGCTACACCCTGTGGCGCCAGCACTACCAACCGTTCCCCACCAACGTCTATAAAGCGGCGTTGATGGAGGACCGCGGCAGCCCGACCGCCAACCACCTCGACCACCTGCACATCACTGTCAACCCTGCAGGGGCGCAGGATGTCTGAGAAGCAATCGATTCTGGGCCGACCGGTCACCGTGGTCGTGGCGGTGCTCGCGGCACTGGCCGTGGTGTTATCCGGATGCGGCGGCGACGGCTCAGACGAGCCCAGCCCCGGACCGTCGGCCGGCAACGATCACGGCCACCAGCTGCCCGGCCCACCCGACCCGGCCACTGCCGGTCCCGACGTCGTAGCGGCCCAAGCGCTGTCGATGATGTTCACCTGGCAGCCGGTCACTGATCCCAGCTCGGGCGAAGGGGTTCGCCGGGCCGCGCCATGGCTCGGCGGCGAGCTCGCAGCGGCGGCCTCCTCCACCGTGACCGCCACCGTTGCCCGACCCGATCCCCGCTGGGAGTCCTGGCGCCGCAGCGGCGACGTGGTCACCGCCACCGCCGACGTCGACGCCGGCCACATCCCCGACAGCCCCAGCACCGCTGTCCGGCTGGTCACCGTGCGCCAAAAAGTGCTCCACGCCGACGGCGACACCACACCGCTGAACCCGATGCGAGTCGAGGCCACGCTCACCCACACCGACGGTGGATGGCGACTGACCGCCTACACCGTGACCGCCGGATAACCCTGCACCGCAAACAACCTCGAAGGAGACACGCAATGACACAAGACCAAGACTGGGACACCGCCGAACAAGCCGTGACCGACGGAGCCGACCAGCTCCGCACAGCGACCACCCACCGCGACATTCGTGCCTGGGCACAAGATGCCGGGGTGGCCACCAAACGCTTGTGGCCCAAAGTCAAAACCGAACTCCGCAAACAGCTCGACATCGACTACGACCAGCTGCGCGAAGACACTGTCGCGGCCGAGGCCGCCGACGTCGCCGCTGCCGCAGCCGACGCCCCGGTCATCGAATTGTTCTGTGCCGGTGACGATGAAGTAGCCACCTACGCCGTCTGCGCCGCCGATAACGACCACGAATCCTGGTACGGCCAGTTCCACGAGAAGGACATCGTCTACCGGCCTGGCGATGAACTCTCGGCCGAACGCTCCGCGGCCGACAAAGCCATCTACCTCGCCGGCAAAGCCCGCGAAAAGGCCGGCCTGGACACCGTGCGCCTGGTGCTGCACACCAGCCACCACGAACTTTCCGCAGACATGTTGGCCGCCACCGCCAGCCGTCACCGGGTGTCGCTGACCATCGAGGTCACCGACCAGAACCCGGCGATCGCTCTGTGCCGAGCACCGGGCTACCGCACCTGGCGCGAGATCAAACTCGACAGCCTGGTCACCGCCACAGAGGTGGCGTCGTGACCAGCATCGAGGCAGTCAGCGACGCCGGCGGGAACCCGGCCATCTCGCTCACGTGGCGGGCTCGGCGGGTGGCGTGGCACCAGTTCACGCGCCGGCATCGGCGGCCGCTGGTGCTCACAGAGGCGGCGGCGGTAGTCGTGGTTGCGGCCGCGATTCCGCTGTACCTGAGTGTGGCCGGCTACCAGTGGCGGGCGGGCGGGGGAGCGACGGTGCGCGAGTTGCCGTCGAACATCGACAGCGTGCAGGCCTGGGCGCTGTGGGTCGCCTGTGTAGGCAGCAGCGTCGCAGCAATCGTGACAGTGATGCTGGTGCTGATCCGGATGACCAGCCAATGGAACACCGATCCGGCCCGCTGGCGACGAGTACCTTCCGCCGCCCTGGCGATGGCGCTCGCTGGCTCGCTGTGGGCGCTGTCATCGCTTCTCACCACCGGCGTCATCGTCAACGGCCTGGTGATGACATGACCGGTCAACCGACCGCGTTAGCGCCCTGCCGTTCCGACAGTGCCTATGCGCCAACGACGTTCGAGGCACCTCCGACGACAATCACAAGGAGAAAGACACCATGACCACACCTGGGGGCTGGCTACCCCGAGTCGCAGCACAGCTCGCCGCCGCCGGCGGACACCGGATCTGGGGGGCGTGAGATGCCAACCAGTCCTGGACAGATTCGGAATCCGAAAAGCTCTGAGGCGCCGCTGATCTTTGGTGGCCTGGGAGCAGCGGCAGCAGTGGTGGCCACCGGATGGGCGGCGTTGCAGCTGGCCGGAGGGCAGACGGTGCCGGCGAACCCGGTCACCGCGGCCGGGGACCTGGTTCGCGGTGACCTGGTGTGGTCGACCGCGGCGACAGTCTGGGCGGTGGTGATCGTGCTGATCCTCACCGCGTGCGCGGGGGCGACCTGGCGGTGGTGGTATCTGCGGGTCGGTCAATTCAAACGCGTCGACACCGCTGCCCGGTATCTGGGAACGGTCAAAGACATTGAGTCGCTAACCGAACCAGCGATCCGCGCCAAAGCGGCCGAACTGGGAGTAGTGATGCCCACCGGTGAAAACAATGCGCATTGCTCGCCGGGAGTGCCGATCGGGACGACGCTGCGTGGGTCGACCCGGCTGTTCGGGTCGTTCGAAGAGACGTGCGTGGACGTGTGGGGCACGCGTATGGGCAAGTCGACCAGCCGAATCATTCCGGCGATCTGTGAAGCGCCCGGGGCGGTCCTGACCACGGAGAACAAACGCGGCAACCTCGATCACACCCGTCTGGTGCGAGAACGGATGGGCCGGGCGGTGTGGGTGTTCGACCCCCAGCAGGTTGCCCAACAACCGGCCACCTTTTACTGGAATCCGTTGTCCTACATCGTTCCCACGGGTTCGGCGCGTACCGGCACAGAAGCATACGAAGGCGCTGACCCTGAGGAGCGGGCCGCATCGCTGGCCGAGCAATTCGCCAGCGGCGACGGAGCTCCGAGCAAAAAGGACCCGTACTTCGATCCCGAAGGCCAAGATCTGCTGGCCAACCTGATGCTCGCCTCAGCGCTGGCCGGTGAACAGATCACCGTCGTCTACGAGCGGCTGACCCGCCGTGACCGCTGCGCCGAAGCAGTACAGATCCTCAAACCGGTGTATCCGTACGTGGCCGGGGCGCTCTCGGCTCGACTGAACCTGGCCCCCAAACAGCAAGACGGCATCTTCGGTACCGCCTTGAAAATGGCTGCCTGCCTGCGGTCGACCCGGGTCAAGGAGTGGATCACCACCTGGCCAGGCGATACCCGCCCTCACCTGGACCTGCACCAGTTCGTGCGGGGCGGGGAAACCCTGTACTGCATGTCCAAGGAGGGTGTCGGCTCGACCGGCCCACTGATTGCAGCGTTGACCGTCGCTGCGTGCGAGGCCGCCGAGGAAATCGCCGCCGCCCACCCGGGCGGGCGGCTACCGACTCCGATGCTGTGCGCCCTGGACGAGGCAGCCAACGTGGTGCGGTGGCAACGGTTGCCAGACCTCTACTCGCACTACGGGTCTCGCGGCATCAACATCATGACCATCCTGCAAAGCTGGTCACAGGGGACCGAGGTGTGGGGCGAAGACGGGATGCAAAAGCTGTGGAGCACAGCCAATGTCAACGTCTACGGCGGCAACGTCAGCGAAAAGAAGTTCCTCGACTTCGTATCCGAGCTGGTCGGAGATTACGACCGCGAGGTCATCACGGTGTCCAAGTCCAAAGGCACCACCTCTACCAGCACTCACATCGCCCGCGAACGACTGTTCAACGTCTCCGACCTGGCCTCGTGGCCACGCGGGCGGGCGCTGGTGTTCTCCGCCGGCAACCCCGCGATCATCGCCAAAACAGTTCCCTGGATGAGCAAGTCCTACGCCGGGCTCATCAAAGAATCACTCGCCGTCTACGGCCCGCCGAAGAAGGCCACGGCCACGGCTGTCGGCCGGTGGTGGAGCAAGGCGTTGGGCCGCAGCACTCACACTGCTGACGCCAAAACCCAAGTACCGCAACCGAGTCTTTTGAAGGGATGACCCAGAGATGATGACTGAGGACGATTTCGACGCACTCGACGAGCTCGACGAGGCGACAGCCCCGCCACCACCGCCGGTAGCCGCTCCTGAACCGCCGCCGCTGGAGTTCGAGTCGGTCTACGACTTCGTCGAACAGCACCTGGTGTGCATCTATGCCCGCAACATCGACAACCCCCAGTTCCGGTGGTGCAAGAAGTGGTGGGCACACGCTGAGGCAGTGAGCCGCCTCGAGGCGCTGCACCGGGCCTATGAACATCTGCGCCGCGATCCCGGGACCGGAATGAGTACCTGGTGGCGCGATCACGCCGGCCCGGCGATGGCAGCGCTGCTCGACCCCCACGGCACTTTCGAGGGCTGCTCAGCCGAACTCGATCGCCACGAGCCGGTGTGCACGATCTTGCCGGTCGACCCGATGGGCGAGGCACTGCTCCGGCAGATCATGGCCGGCCGATTTCAATCAGAAGGAGTTCAGTGATGGAAGAGCACGAACAGGAAGAACGCGAACTGACCGGCGGGATGGAACGGGCGCTGGCCTCAGCGGTCGGAGCCGCCGCCTCACTGCTGGAGGCCTATTTCCGTCGACGCGCACGCGAGGCCGGCCGCAGCCCTGCCCAGCAGAGCGCCGACACCGAAACAGCCGACGAACACAAGGATCTCGACGAGGAGATCCGCCGTGAGCTCGCCGTCCGCGACGGTGGTGACGGGCAAATGTGGCGCACCGCTTCGTATGACGAGTTGAACGACCATCTGTTGCGTGAGCACGGCATCGACCCGCGGCGGATCGGGGAGCCCGCCGCGGACAAAGAGTGGGTCACCCGCGCCCCGGGCGCTGAGATCCTCGACGTGTACGACGCGGCCGAGCGGTGGGCCGACCGCTCACCGGTGGCAGCGGCGGTACGCGACAACATCGACGCCGAGCTGAGCAAATACTGCCTCGACGTCGACGAGGTCCGCGCAGCTCCCCGCGAGAGTGGCGCGCAGATGATTGAAACCCATCGCGCCGCCCACTGGGCCGAGCACGGCAACTCCACTGAGGCACACCGCGACGGTCGCCAGGTGCAACAGCTCTTGGCCCAGGCCGACACCGCCGACCGGACCGCCGAGCGCGTCGCCAGTGACCGGTCCAGCAGTGACCGGCCAGGTAGTGATCGGCCGGGTGCCATGGCACATCCGGCCGGAACGGTCGTCGTCGAGGGGACGCTGATCGACACCACGCTCTCGCGTTCGGAGCAAGCCGCCGACAGCACCGGGACCACCGACGCCGGCAAAGCCGCCGCCGTTGCCGCGCGCGATCACCCCACCCACCCCCGCAAGGCCACCACCGCGTCCACCAGCAAAGCGGCCAAAGCCCGCCCCGCCCGCACAACACCGGCCCGCGACCGCAGCCACGGCCGATGACTACCCCACAGAATCGGCAAGCCCTGGCGATCATGCACGCCACGGTGCGACACGACGACACCCGCGACTGGGCCCAGATCTCCGGGCGGATCGGGGCCGAGTTGGAGTCGGCCGGTCACAGCGTGGACGTCGAGGCGGCACCGTTGACCGCCGGCTTTGGTGACGCGTTCTGCGTCATGGTGTCCGCCGACAACGACGGGGCAGTCAGTTTCGCGTGCGCCGCTCTGGCTGCCGCACCGACCCGCTACGGCCTGCGCACAGCCAGCCTGACCGGGCGACCGTCTGAGGTCGCCGGGCCGCCTGAGGAACCCCCTAACCCTCACGCACCGAATCCATCCAAACCCACGCCAAACTAAGAATGAGGAGAACAACACCATGCAGCACAAGAGCCTTCGCACCCGCCTCGCAGCAGCCACGATGAGCGTGGCCGCAGTCACCGCAATTGCCGGCGGTATCGCCGGATCCGGAACCGCCAGCGCCGGGGCACCACTACCTCCGCCGCAGGGCCACTTGGTAGGACCCTTCGGCTCGCCAGACCACTGCCGGGGTGCATTCGGCAGGCCCTACCTCCCGAAAACGGACTGCTTCTACAGCGCTTCGCCGACCGGATGGTTCTTCATCGGGCGCATCGGAGCCTGACCCACACAGAGCCGCCAACACGAGGGGTGTTGGCGGCTCTGCTGGCTTCTGGACCGGGCGGTCGCACCGTGAGCAAGTCGATACGGTGCGACCGCTTCGTCATTCATTGAGCACGACAGCGCACTGAAAGCTGCACTCCGAATCGGGTCTCAGCAGCACGCAGCCGCGGCAAGACGGCCCACCCCACCCCGGTAGACCGTTTGACCGACCCCCCGACGCAACTGCAAGCACTGCAACACTTGTGGCCATGACCCGGCACCGTGTGTTCTCGCTCGCCCGTATCGCTGGCCACACTGCGTGGTGGGTTTTCGTCGTGGCGACTTTCTTTGCGGGTGGCATTACGTGGACGGGTGCAACTAGTAGTTACGGTTACGGCTACTTCTTTGGCGCTACGTCTTTTGCTGGGTGGTCAGGGAATTGGACGGCCAACACTCCGATTCAAGCGCCGGTGGCCATCGCGAACTTCTCCGCATCGTCGTACCAGGACCCGTGGACGCAGTTGGAGGTGTGGTCGTTGGTGACGTTCGCGGTGGTGCTCATCGCTGCTGTGGTCGAGGCGATTGCAGTGCGCCGGGTTGTGCCGGGATCGTGACGGTCGCCGCGCCGTGCGTGGCGTTTGGACTGCTGTTGTTGGCTACTCCCGGTGTCCTCGACTCTGTCGAGTTCAGCACGATGCTCACCATGGGCGTGGTGTTGGTTGCTGTTGGGGTACGTGAGATTTGGGCGCGGCGGTTCGCCCCGCACGTACCTGTGAACGATTAACGTGCTCGACCGGAGTTGATCGCTATTTGCGGCATCTGGACCAGCACTCAGCGATGGGCCGCAAGGTGTCTTCCTGCATACGTCTAGGCGAGTTCTTGTCGCAGAATGACCTCGGCAGGTTCGCCCGGCAGCAGTAGGACGCCACTGTCCACGTAGCCACGGCGGCGGTAGAAGTGCCGCGCTGATTCATCAGATCTCGTCGAAGTCATTGCGACACTGTGGCCGTCCGCGCGCACGATGTCCTCCCATACGTCGACCAGATCGCCGCCGAGCCCGCAGTCCCTATTGTCCTCGAGGACGAACAGCATGTTCATGAACGGGATCTCGTCCCAGAAGAGCCCCCACCGTAACCATCCGAGCAATCCAGACGATTGCTCGACGACCAGCACTTGCGCGGCTTCGACCCGAGCACGAAGCACCTCAGTCCGAACATGGCGGTCGTGCGCGGCCAGGAAATCGAGGTCGTCGGCTGTTGCACGCCGGATTGTGGACTGGTCCGACATGACGTGATGATCGCATACGCCCATCGCGAGAAACCCAGCGCCGCGACGGGGCCAGCCTGCCGCGTCGACCATGCCCCATGGTCGTCGTTCACGTACTTAAAGACATGCCCTAGCGGTGCAATTCATCTGCTGTAGTCGTCGCGTTCTGGCGGCCGTTGGTAGTGATCCCGGTTTGCTGGCGGCGCCTGTGGTGCGGGCGAGCTCGGACGCTGTGTGCTGGCAGGGCCGGCGGCAGCTGCGGCGAGGTTCGCGCGGACCCGTTCGCTGTCCGCATCGGCAGCGATGGTGTCGAACTTCGCCGACGCCGCAGCGGTAGCAGCGGCGAGTTCACGGGCTCGCTGAGCATGACCCTCTGCTTCGAGGGCGGCGCTGATGGCCCGCGAGGTAGCGGCGAGTTGGGAGAACACCGCCATCCACAGGTAGCGGGGATCATCACCACTAGCGGCGAGCATCATCGCCGCGACCCGGCGCATCGACGCGCCGGGGTTGTCTGACCGTGCCTGGGCGGGGGAGCGGTGGTCCCCGGCCGCAGCCGAGAGTGCATCGGCCATCCGCGCGAGCTCGGCCGGGCGGTCACCCTCGACAGTGGTGGACCAGGCTGACATCGCCGCCGCGGTGTCGTGGGCCGCGCGTGCCCATGTCGCCGTTCCTCGCCGCTCGCCTGAGTCGCCCAGCTTGTTCACCTGCTGTTGCCACCGGCGGGCGCTGCGGGCCGCTGCAGCCCACCCTTTTGCCTCGGCCGACGCCTGCGCATTGCGTGCGGCGTCCGGTGCCACCCGCGCCCACGCCTTGACCGTCATCGACCCCTCAGGGCCGTACGTTCCCATCGGTGGCCACTGCCGGCGCAGCTCCGACAACGTCAATGCGTTGTCGAGTTTGCCGCCGCCGTGCCACACCGGGTGTCCGTCGCGGTCGCTGTACATGTGCGAGGGCAACGCAGCGGAATAGCCGGTGACCTTGTCGGTGGTTCCTGGCGCGTACCGGGGCCGCAACAACACGCCTTTGTCGCGGGCGGCCTGGATGAAGTCTCGCTCGGTCGAGGCGCCCTTGGCTGCCGTCAGCAACGTCACTCGCAGTTGCTCACGGGCCTGCTTAAACGACATCCCCGCCCGCGCTTGTTCCGCAGCTGCGGGCATCGCAGCGGCGGTCGGGTCGATGGTCTCGCGTTGATGGTGGGCCCATGCACTGACCGCGTCGGCGCGAGCTCCGGGATCAGGCGCCGACCACCGTTCCCGGAGCCGGGGCAACGTCAGATCGTTGCCGAGTTTGCCTCCGCCATGCCACACCGGATCGCCATCGCGAGTGGCGTAGTCGGCCGTGGGCAACGCCACCGAGTACCCGACCACGTCGGTCTTCGAGCCCGCTCTGTATCGGGGCCGCACCAACAAACCATGTGCCCGCGCCAGGCGCACAAACTCCGCTTCGGACTCGGCGGCTCCGGCCACCGCGCGTACCCGCCTGGCCAGCGTCGCCTTCGCCGTTTCCCGCCGGCCCGTGCGTGCGGCGATCTCTTCCTGCGCGGGGGAGCGGCCCGGTTCGGTCAGCTTGGCTGCCCGCCCGGTCGTGACCCGCAAACCGAACTCGACTTCCAGGTCACGGCACGCCTTTTGGGTGCGCGTGTAGTCCTGCCACAGGTTCGCTTTCGTGCCGTCTTCACGCACCGTGGACGCCGCGATGTGGATGTGGTCGTTGCCGCGTTCAGACAGGCCGTGGCGCACCGCGACCCACCGCACCGGTGGCCGTGGATCACCCGGCACATCGAGTTCCATCATCTCCATGAACCGACCGGCGATCTTCTCCCACTGCTCATCTGACAGCGGCGCTTCCTCGGTGTGCAGCGACAGCGAGCAGTGCCACACGTTCTCCACACTGGTGGCCTTCTCCACGGCCATCGTCGCGGTCATTCCCTGCGCCCGCAGCGCCGCCGCCGCCTTCTTCGACACCGTCGTGACTTCCACCCCGAAGGCTTTACGGGCACTGTCGAGTTCGCGGGCCAACATCAACGCGCTATCGCGGCTCAACTGCCCCTCGGGAGCGAACAGCATCATCACATCGCTGCCCCCCACCACATGGGGGTTGGTGTGCTCGTTGGCCTTGCCCGGGCCGGCCAAATAGACCAGGAGCCCACCGACCTTCGCACCTTTGGTGACGTTCGAGTTCACTGCTCGGTGACCGCCTCAATCGCCGCCGACAGCCGCACCGCTGCCGCTCGCACGGCCGCCAACGTCGCGGCGCACTCCTCCTCGATCTCGCCGGTCGCGTTGGCAACCTTCGCGATCTGGTTGACATTGCGGCCCACCGCACCCAGGTACCGGCCAACCGCGAACATCTCCTCCAGCTGCGCGTGGGTCACGCGCGGAACCTGGCCCCGCTCAAAGGTCGACGACACCAGCAACCGGGGCACCGTCACGCCCCGATCAGTTGCCAACCCCTGCAGCCGCGCCGCCTCCTCGGGAGTGGTCTTGACCTCGAACCGGACCGACCGGCCGCCGGGCACATTGTGCTGACGCGCACGAAAATCACTCACCCGCGTCACCTCCTGCCCTCATGCACCGCGTCCGGTGCTTCCTGTCCCGCCAACTCGGCGGGACCCCCGGCTCAGCGCAGCGAACCCACCCCGTGGGGACCATCCACCAACACCGTTGATGGATGCACCGTACCGCGACTCAGGGACGGTGACAACGATTTAGCCGTGCTAAATCCTAGCTTGCTCCGCCGGGGCAAGCCTGCAAGCATCCGCGCCAGCGGATTCCGTTGGTTTTCCACCCCGCGCCTTCGGCGCGGACACACTGCATCGCCCTTCGGGCGATTCCGCCTCTCGGCGGGTACCGCCGGACCCGGTTGTGGCGTGCGCTAAGCGCGCGTCTCCGGCCGAGTCCGTGGTGACGAAACGTCGGCTTAGGACAAGCGGGGTAGCTGCGCAGGTGGAGGGAGATGAGGCCGCCTCCCGTCAGTGGTCGTATGGCCGTCGTCGGCGAATGCTTGACTGTTTGGGTGAGTGACGACGGGGAGCTGTACATGGAGCGGCTTCGCCGCCAGGAGATGAGTGAGCAAGCAGCGGCGGGCGATCCGTTCTCCACCACATCGCTGGACAAGCGGGTGCGCGTCAAGCTGTATGCGGCCTGGCGCGATCACACCGGTGCCATCTGGTGGCACCCTTCCGCGTCAAAGACATTCGGCGATGTCGAGTACACGTTCAGCAATCAGGTCAGCAACATGATCGAGAACTCACTCGGCCAATCAGACGTGCGCCCAAGCGAGATCCCCGAGCACGGGATCCAGACGTGGACGCTGTCCGACGCCGTCGTGCTCTCTGTACTCGAGGCCCAGCACCGGGTGCTGCGCGCCGAGTATGAGAACGCACTCAAGGCTGCAACCAAGGCCGGCGAGGAGGGGACCAAGGACGTCATCAATCCCGATGGTGAAGCGACGAGCCCCGAGGCATTTCGGCGGCGGGTCAACGACATCTTCGATGCGCACGGCGTTGCGTTCGCACTGACAGCGACGAGTCAGATCATCAGCCGCAACTCGGAGGTTCTGCACCACAACGTCATCACTCCAACACTGAATCTGCTGCACGGCCGCCCGGAGTTCGCGGTCGCAGAGGGCACCTATCTCAAAGCACTGAAGGAGATTCGTAACGGTGATGGCGGCGATGCCATCACCGACGCCGGCACCGCACTGCAAGATGCCCTGACCGCGTTGGGCTATTCCGGCAGCACCCTGGGCGAGCAGATGAAAGCTGTGAAGTTCTCGGGCGTTCTGACCGGTCCCGACAGCCCCCTGAGCGCCGCCGTACTCAAGATCGGGGACTGGATTGCTTCACGCCGCAATCACGGTGAAGCACACAAGGGCGACGCTGACGCCAGCCTCGACGACGCATGGTTCATCGTCCACACGGTCGGCGCGCTGATCGTGTACCTCGCCGACCGCCACAGATCGCCGGGGCCGTAGTCACGGCGTGAACGTGCGGAGCCCTTCGCTGACTTTCTGCCACGGCATCTGACCACTCGACACCGACAACACGAACTGTTCGGCGGCGTCGACATCCATGGCCGCCGGCGCCGACAGATCAACCACGTCATTGATCGCCAGGAACAACCAGGCGCTCGCCCACGCGGTGCGTTTGTTGCCATCAAGCAGCGCGTGGTTGTTGGCCAGCGAGTGCATCAACGCCGCCGCCTTGTCCCACAGGGAGGGGTAGGCGTCGAGCCCGAACGCCGTGGCTTGCGGGCGGGCAATCGCAGCCGCCAACAACCCTTCATCCCCGACAATCGGGGTGAACCCACACGCCGCCGAACCGGCCGCCAGCACAGCGAACCGATCAAGAAACACCACAGGCACGCTCACGCGAGCCGATCGTTCAACTCCGCCGACCACGACGCAATCTGCGCGGACATCTCCACCACGCGTTCGCGGTACGCACTCGACCGCTCCATCGCCGCATCATGGACAAACGTCTTGAGCGACTCCTGACTCTTGGCCGCAGCCTCGGCGAGCAAACGGTGTTCCTCATCGGTAAAAGTGATGTTCAACGACGGCATCAGTGCGGCTCCCCATTCCCTTGCAGACAGCACTCTCACTACCTGGCGGTACCTACAATGGTACCAAACTAGGTACCGACGTGAAAGGTCGAACAGATCCGTGCTGACCCCCGCGCGCGAACCTCGTCACCGGTCACCGTGCACCGCTACGATGACAGTGAGGGACCACCTGGTTCCTCAGGTTTGCGAACGCCTGATTTGCCGTCTGCGTGCACACACCATCCCGCCACTGGACGGGTAATTCCAGGCTCCGTTTATGCCGTCAACGAGAGAAGAGACAAACCGTCATGTCGTCATCGACTGCTATCAATTTCGAGTCCATCGAGGCTCAAGTCCGCGCCGAAGCAGAACGCAAAGTCACTGTGCTGCGCGAGATCATGAACACCCACAAGACACTGACTCACGAGCGCGATGCGTTCCTGGCCGCCGACTCCGAGCGTCTGCGCACGCTCAACACGTTGCTCACCGAAGCCAAGGCTGCCGGCTTCGACCACAAGACACTCAAACCGTTCGACGTCGACCCACTGGGCACCGCGAAACCGGCAAGCCCTCGTCGCCCTCGTCGCACCACACGACCCGCGTCCGTCGCGAACTCCGATCGCAGCGAACAACCCAGCCACGCCAGCGAGCCCACGACAGCGGGCTCGTCACCGGCCGCAGAGTAGCGGGGCATGTTTTACGAAAAAATGCTCATAGTCATGTGTGGTTTCGGTGCTGTCAGCGTTGTGGTTGGCCTGTTTGCTCTGCGCTGGGCCCAGGACCGCCGCGGCGCGGTGGGTTCGGTCGTGGGCGGCGCGGTGATCGTGGCCGCCACCGTGCTCGTGCTGTCGATGGGCGGGGGCACCCTGCGATGAGCCGGGACCGCAAACGCCGCCAAACCACGGAGCGGATGCGCCGGCGCCGCAAGCAAGCGCTGCGGGCGCACACCCCACCGGACACGCACGGTATGTGGATCCGGGACGCTGGGTTGTTGCCCTCGGCTGGGGTGATCGTCGACTTCTCGGCCGCCGATCACCTCGACCTCGCCGGCCTAGGGCTCGTGCAACTGGGCCAGCGCGCCGATCCGGCTGCATCGATCCCCAAGCTGCACCATCTGGCCGCCGACATCTCCGATCCACATGCGGTGGCGATCAACGGTGATGCACACCCCACCGACCACGGCCGGCAGATCATGCACGCGGTGTTCGGCGAACGACACCGCCGCGAATGGTTGACCGCGATCGGCAATCAGCATCACGCCATGCTCACGGTCGGCGACTGCGCACGCATTCTGGCGGCGTCAACCTCTGCTGAGGTGGCCGCCGCACTCGAGGACGCATGGGTGGCGATCATTGGTGTCGTCACGTACGCCTACCCCGATGGGATCGGCTACTACCCGGCCACCAACACAGCCACCGCCAGAGAGGCGTGAGGACCGGTCAGTCGCGGCCGGAGCCGGTTCCGTTGTCGCGGCCTGGATCTCGGCGATAGTGCGCCGGCGGCCGGTACGAGGTCGACGAGGGGCCTTGTCCGGTCGTCGGGCGGGTGGCCGCACGTCGAGGATTGGTGGGGTGATCGCGGGTGGCGAACCGGGCGGCCGCCCGGGCTGCTTCGTTGACGTCGGTCACTGCCGGCGACGGTGTGGGCCGGTCGATCATGATGCGCGCAAAGACAGGGGTGAGCTCGTGGTGGTGGGGCGTGTGCTCACCGAGGTCGGGAACCGAAAACCTGGACTGCTGGTTCCATAGCCGCGGGTCGATCGCCTCGAAGTCGAACGCGTACGCAGTCTTTTCAGCGAGCTGGGCGACGAACAGTTTCCCTACCCGGCCGTTGCCCTCACGGAAGCCGTGCGCGAAGTTGATGTTGGCGTACACACGGGCCGCTTGGTCAGCGAACTCCTCGGCCGACAGTTGCGGCCAGGGAACCTCTTTCACCACACGTTCGGCGTCCCGGAGGTACACCGGGATGCGGTTGACGTCGGCGAACGCCACGCCGTCTTTGGACATCGGCACCTGCCGGAACTCCCCGGCCCACTCGTACACCTCACCGAACACATGCTGGTGCAGTGCTTGCAGGTGGGCGGCATCGAAGGTGTGGGGTACCTCGATCACGCCGTCGAGGATGTCGCGCACTGCTGCGGAGGTCAGCACGTGCTCGGCGGCCGCGAGCTTGCCCGCATCGGTGATGCCCAGTTTGTTGGCCAGCACAGTTGTGCCCGGCCAAAAGTAGTCGTCCCAGGACCTCACCGATCCGCGCCCCCTGCCTACCCGTACGAGGTCAGGCGTCCGGAAATCGAGCGTCCACACGCTCCAAACCGCGCCGCACGTATTCGGCGCGGTCAATGTCCCCACGAGTCAGCGCGGTCAGATCCGCGACGTCGTCGCGGTCAGGGTTCCACCCTTCCATCACGTGGTTGGCGATGTTGTTGTGCACATTCCACTTCTGCTGCTCGGTCAGACCGGCGAACAGATCGGGGTAGCGCACAGCCCAGCCGGGTTCCTCGGTCATGACAGACATCGTATTTCTCCTCAGGTGGTGGTCGGTGGGTTCGACGATGCTTGTGCATCCAGGGCGGCGCGGCCGCGTCGCACGAACTCTTCGAGGGTGATGAGACCGCGGGTCAGGGCGATCAGGTCAGCGACGTTGTCGCGGGTCGGTTCCCACCCTTCCATCTCGTTGCTGGCGATCGTGTTGTGCACCGACCACTTCTGTTCGATCGTCAGCTCGGCGAACAGGTCGGGGTAGCGCACTGCCCATTCGGGTTCCTGAGTCATGGCGGCATCATTTCTCCTCAGGTGGGGCAGCGGTAGTCATTTATGGGGTGGCGCGTGCGCGGATCGCAGCGACCAGCGTGGCCACTTCCTGGTCGCCGGTGCTTTCTCCCCGTGAGATCCGGCGTATCGCGGCGCGGTCATCGTCAGTGAGCGGCATGCCGTCCATGTCGTGGCCAGCCTCAAACGGCAGCGAGGATCTGCTCCTCGGTGCGGGCGACAATCTGCTCTGCGGTCGGACGTGGGTTCGGCGATGTGTCATCGCGTCGGCTCCTTCGCGCGGTGGGTCTGGTCAGAACAGGACGTGTTGGGCGTCGGCGGCCGCGGTGTCGGTGAGGTGCTCGTAGGCGGCGGCCATGCGTTCGACGGCGGCGAGGGGTTCCTCGAGCTCTGCGGCGATCTGTTCCCAGCTCATGCCTTCGTCGTAGTGCATGTGCCAGGCCATCTTGTGTAGATCCTCGGCCCGCAACACCGGACCTCCTCGCATGTGGTGGCCGTTCATGCGGTGCCCTGGTGCAGGCGGGCGAGATGGTCGCGTTTGGTCAACCACAGTTCTTCGGCCCGCTGCTGATGGCCGGTGAGGCTTTCCCAGTGGCCGGCGAGCTCCTCGACGCTGACGGTCTCGCGGATCTGGGACATCCGGGCCAGAAGGCCGGCGTAACCGCGCCGGTACCACTGATCGATCACTTTGGCCGCCAGGTGCGGCAGTTCCACACCACCGATCAGCGGACCTTGAGCGGGGGACAGGATCGCGAACAAGTGCTGCTCGACACGGGCCAGGCGGCCCGTCTCGAACAGCCGAGCTTGGACCAGGACCGGGGTCGCCGGCCCGCCCTCATCCAGGACGCTGCTCACGGCCTCGAAGATCTCGGCGTGCGCCGGGCTCCAGAACGGATTCCACCGGTCGGGTCCGGTCATGATCTGACGGACCTGCTGGGCAAGGTCTTTCGGTGCCCACATCAATGCGGTCAGGAACGCAGCCTCGACGCTGGTGGTGATGGCATCTTCGGTGCTGACGTCAGCGCCCAGGTGGCTGGGGAACTGATCGACAGTGAGGGCTTCGTCGTCTGGGGCGACCTCGCCGGTCACCTCGATGTCGGTGGCCATGTCGCTTGCTGTGATGGTCATCGGGTCCTCGTTTCCGTCGCTCGTGGGCGCTCGGCCTGGGTCAGTCGGTGGCATAAGACAAGTCCGCGTACACACACCCCGGCCCGTGCGGATCACTGAGGTGCTCGTGGCATTCGCGGCAGCAGTCCTGGTCGTCGTAACGCAACGCTTCGTGCGCGGCGGACCATGGCCGCAGCTGGTGTGCCTGCTCGGCGCGCTCGGCCAGCTCCTCGAGACGGGCGGTGTCCTCGAGGTCGCCGGCGGCACGTCGGGCCTGCGCTTGCTGTCGGTAGTGCTGTGCTCGGTCGGCGTAGCTGGTCGCTGCGGTCATGGTGTGGGTCTCCAATCGAAAAGACTGCTCAGGGAAGGGAAGTGATGATGCGGTAGGCGGCTCGGATGCTGCGTGCAGCGTCGGCGATCCATCGCTCTGCATCGGGCCCGGCCGCACTATCGGCGTAGTCGGTGTCATACAGCTGACGTTCACCCAGAGCTGCCGTCAACCGGTCAGCGTGTTCCAGGTGTTCGCCGGCCGCGCGTAAGGTGGCTGCCAGATCGGCTCGGGTGGCAGCGATGTCGAGGTTGCGGGCCTCCTCGATTTGATCCATCTCGTGTGCGAACTCGGCGCTGTCAACGCTCATCTGCTTCCCCCTCTCTTCATGCCGCCGCGTGAGCAGCGAGTGCCTTGATCCGATCCGGCCGGAAACCGGACCAGTGGTCGCCGCCGGCCACCACAACCGGTGCCTGTAGGTAACCCAGTCCCATCACGTAGTCGCGGGCCTCATCGTTGGTGGTGATGTCCACGACGGTGTAGTCCAGGCCGTTCTTGTCGAGGGCCTGGTACGTGGCGTTGCACTGCACGCATGCGGGCTTGGTGTACACGGTGATGGTGTGCTCAGTCATTGTCTTGGCCTCTCGATTAGTTTCGTGCGACTGCGTTTCTATTAGCTTCATTCTAAGCGATATTGCGTTGTGCTGCAATGCTTTTCGACAATTGACCGCAATTGTTTTGAGCGTTTCCGAGCGAATTGTTGTGGTTTGTTGGAGCGGTTCAGAGTGTGGTCATTTCCTGATAACTGGCCCTCTTGTGCGGGCGGGCCGGAGGATCAAGAAAGCGGAGACAAGAACGTGGTGCGAAATAAGCGCAGCGCGTGCCGCGTTGTTGGCGCAGACTCTTGGTCCGCAGGTCCGGTCGTGACAACAATGGGGCCATCAGGGAATGCAGCAGGGGTGAGGAGCCTCGAAATCTGTTGCATCGCAGCACCTGCCGGTGGTGGTGGTCAGTGCGCCTGGTCGGCGTCGAGGTAGCCGGCCCACTGCATGATCCACCAGTCAGTGTCAGTGAAGTCACTGGTGTCACCGGCGAGGAGCTGGTGGCAGAGCTCGGTGATGTGGGTGGTGACCGGGTCAGGGTCGACAGCAACAGCAGACATAGGTGTCTCTTCTCGTTGACGGCAATAAACGGGGCAGAGCGCGTCGCCAGCGGACGGCAATTCGCCGGAGACACACCACTATGTGTACCCGATCGCTATGGATACGTCCTGGTAGATGCACAGCACAGGGCCCCACCCTTGCGGGTGGGGCCGGCGGCCGCCGCTAGCTGCTCTCGGCGAACGGGTCAGATGGTGTGCCGTCGGGCAGATGCCAGTCGGTTTCGAGCTGGCTGGTTCCGTCCCGGCGAATCGTGTGGGTGGTGATGCCTTCTCGGATGATGATCGTTCCGTCGATGTCGGCGTAGGCAGTGGTGATGGTCATGATGGGTTCTCCTCGTAGTGGGCGACGCTGTCGGCTTCGCAGTCGCTCAGTGCGGGGTGGGCGGTCAACCCCGAAGAGCAGCGGCGGCCGGAAGCCACTTTCACGCGAGCGCAGCGAGTGCGGGTGTGAAAGTGGTTGGAGCGCACGGGCGTAGCGAAGCGGAGAACGGGCGGAAGCGCCGGTGCGTGGGTTGACCGGTCGGGCCCCCGGACTGAGAGAATGAGAAGACGCGCGCCCCTTGGTGACCACAGGAACGAAGTTCGGGCCGTAGGTCCGACTACGCGGCCGGAACCGATCCCTGTCCACCAAACGGTGGCGTGAACACTCCTCGCGCGGCGGGTACACAGGTGGTGGTGGCTGCCCGTGTGAGGGGTCGGGCAGCCATCGGCCCAGCATCAGCAGGCGGGTTCGTCCCATCGGCCGGGGCGTAGCCCGGTGTCGCGGTCGCTCGGGTCACTCCACCGGTCGGCGATTTCGGCGAGGCAGTCCCACCGTTCGCGTTCGGTTAACCCTGGTGCCCAGCTGGCCCAGCGGCGGCCGGGAAGCATCGGATTGAGGGCGCAGGGGTCGCGGCGGGCGGCGGCTTTGACGCACACCGATTCCACGGTGAGCTGCTGGTCGTAATCGACTCCGCCAATCTCGCGGACGGCCTCGGCGATGGCGTCGACCACCTCGGGGCGGGTCGCGGCAATGTTGGCTGCTGCCCACAGGATCCCGGTGAACGTGCGGGCCAGCTCGTCGGGAATGACAGCGGGAACGTAGGCGCTGGTGGTCGAGGTCATGGCGGGGGTCCTTTCGATGGGTGGAGCAGGTCAGCGGGTGTGCAGTGCCGGCGTGGGCGTGGTGAAGTCGGTAACCGATAAGGCGCTGGTGATCGCGATGCCCAGGTCGTACGGGGAGCGGGGCAGCGGTTCACCCAGGTACCCCAGCCAGCGGCCGTCCAGGGTGAGCATCGACGCTGAGCGGTGCAGGGTGTTGTAGGTCAGGGCCTCGGGGTCGATACCTTCAACGGCGAATGCTGCCGGTAACCAGGTGTTTTCGTCCATGAGCTGGCGCACGGTCGTGCGCACCGCGTCGTCGGTGAATGTGCGTACGCCGTTGATCCCGTCGCACGAGTACGAACGCACCTCGGGCAGCTCGGCCGGGTCCGTGCACACCAGGTGGTCGTCGAGCTGGTCGTAGCTGTCGGTCATCCCGTTGAATTGGGCGCTTTGAAACCCAAACCACTCGCTTTCGGCTTGGAGGTTGGCTGGTCCGTCGACCCAGGCGACCCGGAGCCATGCGCTGCCGGTGCCCCGTTCGCAACGGACGGAAAACTTCACGGTGGGCCAGGTGGCGCGCAGGTGCTTACGCAGCGCGGCGGCAGTCTCTTTCGTGGTGAACTTCGGCATGGTGACCCTCCCGGCCTTGGTGCGGCAGACGTGGTGTCCGCCAACTTTTTTGCCCTTCTGGCAATGGAGATAAAGACCGGCATAGGAGGACAGAACACAAGACCGCGGGCGGAAAGTTTTCACGCGGAGCGCCAGCGGAGTGCGGGTGTGAAAAGTTTCCGAGCCCGAAGGGCCGCAGCCGGGGCCTTGTGTGGCGGACGACGCCGGTCATG